>JBDSEP010000167.1:0-3537 GCA_039919985.1 Tepidiformaceae bacterium
TGGTGGGTGATGGCGGCGATGCCGATCTCGGCGTGTTCGGTAGCGGCGAGGTAGCCGCGAAGCATCCATCGATAGCGGTCGATCGCCTCGCCCGAATCGATCGTGAGGGACTGGCCGCCTTCGGGGCCGACGAGGTAGATCGAGGTGAAGTCCGGGTGCATGGGATTCTCATCCGGCACCTGGATTGCGCGCACGCTGGGGGAGACCTTCATGCGGCGTAGTAGGCACCAGATCGCGTGGAACAGGCAAGCGCGCTTCTCTGCGTCCGCCTGTAATGAGCGAGGCGTGGCATGTACTCTTGGCCCGGGGCCCTCGTAGCTCAGGGGATAGAGCATCCGGTTTCTACCCGGTCGGTCGTGGGTTCGAATCCTACCGAGGGCACCAAGCAGCATCCCGCTCCCTCGACGTGCGGCGTTTCGGGCGAGCTTGATGAGCGAAGGGAAGCTTCCGAGAGATACTTAGGTATTGACCTAACCATTAGTCGTGCGTACATTCGGAGAAGAGAAGGCGGCGATTTTCGACTCCCACCGGCAGGAGGAGGAGTGCATGACTGCAGTATCCGAGCCTGTCGATGCGGTCTTTCGCGCGCTCTCGGATCCTACGCGCCGCGGGGTGATCGAACGGCTGGGTCGAGGCCCCGCATCGGTCAGCGAACTGGCGGAGCCGTTCGCGATGGCACTTCCATCGTTCGTCCAACACCTCGGCGTGCTGGAAGGGTGCGGCCTGGTGCACTCGCGCAAGAGCGGGCGAACCAGGACCTACGGGCTCGCGCCGCAGCGCTTGAGGCTGGCAGAGGAGTGGCTCATCCAACAGCGCGCCGCCTGGGAGCAGCGCCTCGACACCCTCGACGAGTATCTCATCGAACTTAAGGAGACCTCAGAATGACACATCTCGTACGACCGGAACCCGACCCACGGCTCGATTTGGTGCTCGAGCGCATCATCGATGTGCCAGCGCCGCTGGTCTGGGCAGCCTGGACGCAGCCAGAGCATCTGCGGAGATGGTTTGCGCCAGCCCCCTGGAGCGTCGCAGATTGTGAGGTCGACCTGCGCCCTGGCGGCGTCTTCCGGACGGTTTTGCGATCGCCGGAGGGAGAGGAGTTTCCGAACGTGGGATGCTACCTGGAGATCGTGCCGAACAAACGCCTGGTCTGGACGGATGCACTGCGACCCGGGTATCGGCCTTCGGAGAGCCCCTTCGGCTCTGGGCCGCTGACCCACCTCACTGTGTTTGTGACGTTGGAGCCGGAAGGAACCGGCACACGTTATATCGCCACGGTGTTGCACAGTGACGAGGCGGCGCGGCAGAAGCACGAGGAGATGGGCTTCTACGATGGCTGGGGGACCGCTCTCGATCAGCTCGTGGCCCTCTTAAAAACCGTGTAGGAGCGGCCGCCTCCATTGATGCGACCGCGCACTCTGCTCTACTTGAACTCGTAGCCACCCTTCACGCCGGCGGGGTTCGGGTCCGTGAGGACGTTTACGCAGGCGGGTTTGCCGCTATCGAAGGCGCGGGCGATCGCGGCGCCGATCTGCTCTGGGTGCTCGACGAATTCGCCGTGGCCACCGAGGCCTTCGACGACCTTGTCGTAGCGGGCGTTGTCGCCGAGCAGGGTGGCTGGAGTGCGGCCCTCGCCGTACTGCGCCTTCTGGCCAACGTAGATCTGATGCCAGGCGCGGTCGTTCCCGATGATGGAGACGACGGGCATCTTGTGGCGCACGAAGGTGTCGAAATCGAAGCCGTTGAGACCGAACGTCCCGTCGCCATTGACCATGAGCACCTTCTTGTTCGGAGCGGCAACGCTTGCTGCCATGCAGAACCCTGTGCCGACGCCGAGCGTGCCGAAGGGGCCCGGATCCATCCACTGGCCGGGGTGATTAATCGGCAAGACACCGGCGGCGATGGCCACGATGTCGCCGCCGTCGCCCACGACGATCGTGTCGTCATCGACAAACTTGGCGATCTCCTTGCAGAGGCGGAGGGGGTGGATGGGCATGGAATCGGAGTTCATGAAGATTTCGCGCTGGGAGTCCGCTTTTCCTTCGAGGCGTCGCAGGGTCTCCATCCACTCCTTATGGTCGCCTTTGCCGATCTCGGCGGTGAGCTGGAGGAGGGCCTGGCGGATGTTCGCTTCGATGCCGATGGCGAAGTCGCGGTTGCGGCCGATGTCTCGCGGGTCCATGTCGATCTGGATGATCTGGGCGTTGGGGTTCCAGGCGGGCGCCTTGCCGTACTTCAGGCGGAAATCGATCGGCGTGCCGAGCACCACGATGACATCGGCCTGTTCGAAGGCGGGCTTGCGAGAGAGCGAGAAGAAGTTGGGATTATCCTGGCGAAGGGTGCCGCGGCCCATGGCGTTGGTGTAGACCGGGACATCTGCGGCTTTGGCGAAGGCAGCAAGTTCGTTGTGCGCGCGGTGCCAGAAGACACCCGAACCGGCCATGATCATCGGCTTGGAAGCCTTGCTGATGGCGATCGCTGCCTGCTTGATGAGCTGGGGGTCGCCCATCACTTCGCCGGTGGTGCGGTACTGCGTTGGCCATTCGATGCTGTCTTCGTCCACGCGCCCGAAGAGGACGTCGGAAGGGATCTGGAGGAAGGTGGGGCCGAACTTCCCGGTCATTGCCTCGCGGAAGGCCATGGCCATGTAGTAGGGCAGGCGGCGGGTTTCGTAGACGGTCTGCGACCACTTGGTGATCGGCTCCATGACTTTGCCGAGCTCGATATCCTGGAGCGAACCCATATCGTACTGGCGGAGCGGCGAACGGCCGCCGATGACGACCATCGGGCTTGAGGCCTGGTAGGCGTTTGCGACTGCGGTTACGACATCGGTTACGCCGGGACCGGCGGTGACCACGGCGACGCCCGGCTTAAAGGTGATCCGGGAGTAGCCATCGGCGGCGTGGCCGGCGGACTGTTCGTGGCGGGTGTCGATGATGCCGATGTCGTTGTTGAGGCAGCCTTCGTAGATGTTCTGCACGTGGCCGCCGGAGAGGGTGAAGATGTGGCCGACGCCCTCGTTCTTAATCATGCGGGCGATAATTTCGCCACCGTCGATCATGTTGCCCATTGGTATGCCCCCGGGTGATATGTGCGCAGCCTACAGGAGGGGGAGGCGGGCGTCAGGCGGGCGCTAATTGCATAGGGGTGTAGACAATAAAGACGAAGATTTGCTAATCTCGCTTACTGCCTACGCACTTGAACGTTTGACAGACCGACAAACCCCGACGTGGAGTCGCTCCTTGGCCCTCATCACCCCGTTCGATAATTACCTGGACCTGGTGGAGGCGGCGCGGGAACTGGCGATCCATCCGCAGAGCCTGCGTCGGCTGATTAAGCAGAAGAAAATCCCGGCGACGCTTTTCGCGGGAAAGTACCTGATCGAGCGGGACAAGCTGGAGATGTTCAAGAGCAACTACGACCCGCGTCCGGGCCGCAAGCCGATTCGCCGGCTCCTGTGAGCGGCCCGGCACGGCTCGCGTACATGGGCCCGGCGGGCACCTTCGGTGAAGAAGCGGCGCGGCGGTTCGCCCCGGG
>JBDSEP010000180.1:0-3999 GCA_039919985.1 Tepidiformaceae bacterium
CGGAAGCAATTGAATGGTGGTCTCGGCCGGACTGACGACCATATTCTTGCCACCAATGACAAGCTTAAAGTTGGCCGCGAGGCGGACCTCCTCTTTGGCGGCATAGGAGTCCAACTCCGCTTGCGAAGCCTTGCCGTCGCGGTTGAGGTCGACATCGCCGATCAGTTGAAAGGTCGGGATCTCCGCCGTATCGACCACGTACTGGATGACGAAGCGGTCGCTGTGCACTTCGATACGGGCGTAGCGGTTAATGGTGAAGTTTCCGAGCGGGTGCGCCTGGGCGGAAGCGGAGAACACCAGGGCCGACGCCAAACCGCCCGCCAGGGCAACAATAAGAATCAGACCACGGCGAGCGCCGATCATGACACCCCCCCTACAACTGGCTTGGCCGCCGAAGCGATACCCCGCGACGCGGTGCGTCGAAGGTGCGTGCACCTGGGGGCGGAGCCTGGGTTCGGCAGACAACTACCGCCGATGAGTAGCTCGCTCATCGGCTGCCTGCGCGCGCACGTCCGCGAGCGATTCTGGCGACCTGCTTAGCGCTGAGGCCCGGGAAGTTCGGAGCGAGCCGCACCGCCTGTCCAAAGTAGAGTTGGCCGCTCGGATCGCTGTTCGCCTTGGTGATGCTCCCGGCGTGGAATAATTTCAACGGATCCCGGGGGGACGATTCTCCACCGAGCGTGGCGGAGCCGAAAGGACCTGCTGCCATTGCGAGCGTTGCGAGTCCGGTCAGTCTTGGGATGTCTCTCACTGAGCGGTCTTCCTTACTTCGATTTGTCAGATACGCGCGGGTTGGCGCACCCGCAAAGCAACGCAGATCGGCTCCGACTCCTCAAGGATCTAGTCCGACTGTCTAAGGTTACGTGTGCTGAAGGCAGAATGATCAGCGAACATGGCTCGGGGAGTTACAAATCCGCGGTGTTCGGACGGCCCCCATAACGTTCGTATCTCAAACCACCGAACGGACTTCCCGACAATGAAACAATCGTTGAGATGATCGGAGGTGGTGGCAAGGTCCGAAAGACACGTGGCCACCGGGTATTACCGCGAGTAGCTATATGCCAAGTAGCCGACGGCTCTCCGACTGCAGACCCGATGTCGCCAATCGATGCTGGCGAGCGTAGGGAGAGTCCCGGCGGCCGCGTTCATGTCGCGGATGCGCCCCTCACCTCGACGGCTGCCCCAATCTCAGTAAGGGCCAAGCACAGAACTGCCGCCTCGTCTTCTCCAAGGTCCACGGCAACAGTTGCTGGCGGCGACTCGACGATGCTCTTGGCATCCTTCAGGTGCAGCCACGGGCATAGCTGCGCAAGTGCGAGCACGACGGCATCTTTCTCTCCTCGGATACCCGTGAGCACGACGCTGAAACCGGGTTCCGGTGGCTCGGTCTCCTCGGTCCCTGCGCCGTGCGCGCTTTCGGCTATGGCTGCCTCGCAGTTCCCGACATGGTCCCTGGCGGAGTCCGTCGCAGACAGGCGCTTCAGGAACACCGTCAACTGCTCTGGTGCGCGAGCGGTGGGCGCGACGGCAACCAACTCCCAGCCTTCACCGCCACGCTCGCCAAGGAGGCGCTCGGCTTCCTCAGCCCCCTCTCCAATTTCCAAGACCAGGTACTCCCAACTGGATGACGACATGGCGAAGCTCCACGAGTTTGTCCCGTATTCTAGTGCGTCGTCATCTCGCGACGTACCATCCGGCGACGTGCAAGTTTCGGGCCGTACGCTCTGTGCCCGGAATGGCGGCTTGGGATGGCACGACGAGTAAGCCAAACATCAGGCCACCTTTAACTCGGATCGAGTTTGGGGCTACAGGCTGTAGACTCGCCGGGAAGCGAGGAAACGTGAATCGACTTGATGGGAAAGTTGCGGTGATCACCGGCGGTGCTTCGGGTATGGGCGAAGCGACGGCGAAGCTGTTCGTGGCCGAGGGCGCGCGGGTGGTAATTGGAGATTTGCAGGTGGAGAAAGGCGAAGCGGTCGCTGCGGGAATTGGCCCAGAGTGTAGGTTTGTGGCGACGGACGTGAGTTCTTCCGAAGACGTACAGGGGCTCGTAAACGCGGCGGTGCAGGGATTCGGAAAGCTCGACATCATGTACAATAATGCAGGCATCGGAGGCGGCGAAGGTTCGATTCTGGAGTGCAGCGAGGAGACGTACGACCGCATCATCGCGGTGGATTTGAAGGCAGTCTGGCTGGGGATGAAACATGCGCTCCCTCATCTGATCGCCTCGGGGAACGGGTCGATCATCACAACGGCGTCGGTTTCCGGGCTGATGGGGATGCCGGGGCAGGGGGCATACGGGTCGGCGAAGGGCGGCGTAATCCAGCTGACGCGGGTCTGTGCCGTGGAGTACGCCGCACAAGGAGTACGCGCGAACTGCATCTGCCCGGGCGGGATACTGACGCCGATCCTCTATGCGAATCCGGCATTGCCCGCGCCGATGGATCCGGAAGTCTGGCGAGCGCAACTGGCAAACGCGCAGCCGATTCCTCGCGCCGGACTGCCCGAAGATATCGCCGGCGCCGCACTCTGGCTGGCCTCGGACGACTCGTCGTTTGTGACGGGGCAGTCGATCGTTGTGGATGGCGGATGGACGGCTTCCGCACGTGCGCGCTTTCCCCAACGAGCACCAATGTGAGCGGCGCTGAGGAACTCCTGATCATCGATGGCGATTCGCACGTCCTCGAACCTCCAGACCTATGGGACCGCTACCTGGAGGCGGAGTTCCGTCCGCGCGCAATACGGATTACACGCAGCATCCCAATGCGGGACGGCGAGGCGCGCGGCATCACGCCGCTGGCCGGACAGCCGGCGGTTGCTGACCGCGGGGATGCTGAAGAGAACATGCCGGAGATGGCCTGGGAACTGAAGGCTCGGCTGGCGGCTGACGAGCATCTGATCATCGATCGCCAAGTGATCATGAGCGGCGGGCTGGCAGGGCTCGGGGGGAACGGGGTTCCTCGCGCCCAGTTGCCGTACATGACCTACCTGGAAGGGGCGCCGCCAGCGAGTTTCGATACGGCTGAACGGATCAAGCTGTTCGACGCCAAGGGAGTACATGGTGGAGTGGTGTTCCCAACGATCGGGATCCTGTGGGACACGGACGACCCGAAACTAGCCGACGCCTACAGCCGGGCATACAACCGCTGGTCGCACGATTTTATAGGCGAACACCCGGACCGGATCTACCCAATGGCGCATATCTCTCTGCATGACCCAGGTGATGCGCTGGGGGAGCTTCGGCGCTGTCTGAAGCTGGGCTTCAAGGGAATTTTCCTGCCGCCAGAACCGGTCTTGGGCAAGAGCCCGGCGCATCCGGATTTTGACCCGCTTTGGCACGAGCTTGAGGACGCCGGGCTGCCGTTGTGCCTGCACGTGATCGTGCGGTTCAACCGGATCCTCGAGAACCCGACGCGCTTCCATTCGCTGCTGGTGGAGCCGAGCCGAACGTACAGCTTTGGGATGGGGGCCACGTTCCAGATCATCCCGGCGATGGCATCGCTGATCATGTCCGGGTTTTTCGATCGGTTCCCGAAGCTGAAGCTGCTGTGCGTTGAGGCCGGCGCCGGTTGGGCACCATACATCGCCCACCGTCTGGACGAGAAGTACGAGATGTTCGGTTACGCCGAGAAGACGAAGCTGGAGCCCAGCGAGTACATGAAGCGCAACGTGTTCTACGTGGTGGAGCCGCGGGAGCCGTACGTTGACCACCTGATGGACTCGCTGGGCGAATCGCAGTTCCTCTGGGGTTCGGATTACCCACACGTTGATTCGAGCGAAGACGCACTCGAGCAAGTGAAGTCCAACGCGGCAAAGCTGAGCGACCGCAGGCGCAGGCTGTTGCTAGGCGAGAACGCACGCGCGCTTTACAAGCTCGAAGCATCGTCGCCGGCTTCGTCGCGATGGGAGTCTGGATAAAGCGCTATCCGCAAGTAAGCTTGCTTCGCTGACGGGCGTCCCCGAACCCTTAGAGCCTTTTTGTTTGTGATGAGGCGGTGT
>JBDSEP010000031.1:0-7872 GCA_039919985.1 Tepidiformaceae bacterium
CCCAGCGAGGCTGGCCGGGCACATGGCTGATCATCGCCACGCTTATTGGCGGCACGCTCTCGGCGGGCGGCGCGAACGCTATCAACTGCTGGTACGACCGCGACATCGACGCGATCATGAAGCGCACACAGAATCGGCCGTTGGTAACGGGCGCTATCAGACCGGCCGCGGGACTGACCTTCGGCATCGCCCTGGGTACCGTCGCCTTCGCCTTCCTCTGGTTTACGACCACGCCGATGGCCGCATCGCTCTCGCTCGCCGCCCTGCTCTTTTACGTTTTCGTCTACACATTCTGGCTGAAGCGCCGGACGCCTCAGAACATCGTCATCGGAGGTGCCGCGGGAGCCTTCCCGCCGATGGTTGGTTGGGCGGCGGTGACCGGAGATATTTCACTCGCCCCTCTTGTGATGTTCGCGATCATCTTTTTCTGGACACCGGCGCACTTCTGGGCGCTGGCGCTGCGACTGCAGGGAGACTACGCCGATGCGGGCGTGCCCATGCTCCCGGTCACCGATGGGCCTGAAGTCACGCGCATACAGGTGGTGCGCTACGCGGCGATGCTGCTCGTGGTGACACTGATGCTGGGGCCGGCGGGAGAGCTGCGGTGGATCTACCTGGTGGTAGCAGTGATCACCGGCGGGATCTTCGTCGCGAAGTGCTTCCAGCTATGGCGCCGCCCCGCCTCGATCGAGCCTATCGCCGTTTATAAGTATTCGATGCTCTACCTGGCGCTGCTGTTTGTAGCGATGGGCCTGGACAGCGCGATCCTAGGCTGAGGGCTGCCGGCGCGGAGGTAACTCAGCGTTCGCTCGGACTCGCCCGTTCCAGCGTCGCCTCCGCCTTTCGCTTCGCCTGGGCGCGGTCCTGGCGCTTCGTCTCCAGTTCCTCCGCCTTCACCCAGCTGGCGATGACGTAGCAGATGGCGCCGAGGAAGAGCAGGTCTCCCGCGACCCACATGATGATCCCGGCCTGCTGTTGGTCAGCGAGGGGGGTGGGCCCCCATGTGCGCCCTAGCGTTTCGTAATGCTTGTAGATGACGTGGCTCGAGCTGTAGATCGAGAGGGCGAGGAAGGAGTTCTGGGGCATCTGAAGGAAGACGTAGAGCAGGCGCACAGGGTGGCTCATCCGCCAGGGGGTGGGATCGAGGCCGATGGCCTGCCACCAGAACATCATCGCCGCCGTCAAGTAAAGGAGATGCTCCACGCGGTGCAGCCAGGCGTTCTCGAGGGCGTCGTCATAAAGCGGCGAGTAGTGCGAGAGCCACATGGTGGCGGCGAAGAGCAGCCAGGCGACCACGGGGAAGCTCACAATGCGAACCAGGCGGCTATGGAGCATCGGGAGGAGGATGCGGCGACGGGTCTCGACGCTTGCGGCGCGAAGAGCAAGGGTGATCGGCGTGCCCAGGAGGATGAGCGGCGCCGCCACGCTGGTGAGAAGCAGGTGCTGCCACATGTGAACGGAGAACAACACGGTGTCGTAGCTGGCGGGAGGCGAGATGAGCGCGAACGCGAGCACCGCGAAGCCAGCCACGAAGCAGGCCACCCGACGGCGCGGAAATGGGGATTTGGGGTGGGCGCGATTCACGCGGCGTACCGCGGAGAGGTAGAGCCAGAGCGAGAACCCCGAAAAGAGCAGGAAGAGGGGATCGAACTCCCAGCGCAGCCAGAGGTCGCGTAGACGGGGCTCGGCGGCGTTACCGTGGGCAAGGGCGACCGCCGGGGCAAGGGCCGCTGCGAGCGCGAAGAGCATCACCGGCCAGCGACGCAGTGGGGACATAAGGTCCTTCCAACAGAGCGGCGAGGCGCGTTCTGCCATGCAAGTCTCGCACAGCGGAGGCTCTCGAACGAGCACGAAGAGCTGTTCTGGAGGGCAGAGATTTCAGCCCGAAATACCGCACTTCGATCGCCGCCACAGATTCGGAGCCGACCCTTTTGGATTTCTTGACACCCGTTTGGGCCGGGGCTATAACTCGATTGCGACGCCGTTCACAACCGGACCGTGACGTAGCGTGCCTTGCACGGTCAGCGCGAGTCAGGGGGAGTCAGAGGAATGCCCAACACCGGGATGCGTCGCTCCACGCGACGTGCCATCGTTCTCGTTTCGATCGCGCTCCTGGCTCTGGCCGCGGTGGCTACCGCCTCAGCGGAGGCGGGCCAGCCCTCCGGCATAACGGACGAGGCGCGTGACATGCACGGGCTTTACCTCTTCACCCTCAGCCTCTCGGCCATAGTGTTCGTGCTGGTAGAAGGCGCGCTGATCTACTGTCTCCTCAAGTTTCGCAAGAAGAACGATGACCTGCCGGTGCAGATTCACGGCAGCAATATTGTGGAGTTCATCTGGACCGGCATTCCCGTAGTCATTGTGATCGCGCTGTTCAGCTACTCATTTGTGGTGCTGCGCAACGTCGAGCATAAGGAGAACCCGGCCAACTTGACGGTGAACGTCACCGGGTTCCAGTTCCAGTGGCAGTTCACCTACTGCCAGAACGACCTTGGCAAGGGCGCAAATTCGCCCGCCAAAGCTAGGGAAGACAAATACCAGGGCCCGTGCGCCAGCGAAGCGGACGAGTTTTCGATCACTGGCACGGCGAAGGATGAACCCACGGTGGTGATTCCCGTGGACGAACCCGTGGAGTTTCGCCTTAAGTCGAACGACGTGATCCATTCGTTTTACGTGCGCGACTTTCTCTACAAGCTGGACGTTATCCCCGGGCGGGATAACAAGTTCACGGTCACCGCTCGCGAAACGGGCACATTCACGGGGCAGTGCGCGGAACTCTGCGGGCTGAACCACGCGCTCATGCGCTTCAACATCGACGTAAAGTCGCGGACCGACTTCGACACCTGGCTGTCGGAGAAGGCGGGGGCAAGCAAGACATCGGCACGGGTCCCGTAAGGGGGCACGGCGTTCACTCCCGCCGCCGGGCTTAGCCTGGCGGACCACGGGATAGTCGAGGTGGGTTGGGCCGGCAAGCGGCCCGAGGAGGAACAATGGCCAGCATCGCAGTACCGAAGCAAGGTGGCTACTCACGGCCAGCGATCCTCGAGTGGATAACCACCGTCGATCACAAGAAGCTGGGCATACTCTACCTGTACACCTCGCTCTTCTTCTTCGGCGTAGGCGGTGTGCTGGCGTTATTGGTGCGAACTCAGCTCGCGGTTGCGGACAACAACTTCGTCGACAATCACATGTACAACCAGATCTTCACGATGCACGCCTCGGCGATGCTCTTCCTCTTCATCATCCCCATCTGGGCTGGCTTCGGGAACTACTTCGTTCCGCTGCAGATTGGGGCGCTGGATATGGCGTTCCCGCGCATTAACGCGCTCTCCTACTGGCTCTTCCCCCCAGCCGGACTGATCATGTTCTCCGGATTCCTCGTGAAGGATGGAGCCGCGCAGGCCGGCTGGACGGCCTACAGCCCGCTCGCGAAAACGCTGGGCACGGGCATGGACCTCTGGATTGTGGCGGTCCTCCTGCTCGGCATCTCGTCCACCATCGGTGCTGCCAACTTCCTGGTCACGATGTTCCGGATGCGGGCGCCCGGAATGACGATGTTCCGCATGCCAATCTTCTGCTGGACGATGCTGGTGACCTCGGTGTTGCAGCTTCTCGCCACGCCGGTGCTCGCCTCCGCGCTCGTCATGCTGTTCGTAGACCGGAACTTCGGTGGCAACTTCTTCGACCCCAACGGCGGCGGCAACGCGGTGCTCTGGCAGAACGTGTTCTGGTTCTATTCGCACCCGGCCGTGTACATCATGATCCTGCCGGGGATGGGCATCATCTCCGAGATCTTGCCTGTCTTCTCACGCAAGCCGTTGTTCGGCTACAAGGCGTTCATCTTCGCCACAATGGGTATCGGAGGGCTCGGGTTTAGCGTCTGGGCGCATCACATGTTCACGACCGGTGCGGTGCTGAAGCCCTGGTTCGGGTTCATGACGGGGCTCATCGGCGTACCGACAGGCGTGAAGATGTTCAACTGGCTGGGTACGCTCTGGCGGGGACAGATCTCTTTCGAAGCGCCTATGCTCTTCGCCCTGGGATTTTTGAGCATGTTCCTCATCGGCGGGATTAACGGGGCATTCGCCGCCGCCGTGCCCGTGGACTTTGCCCTGCACGACACCTACTTTGTGGTGGCGCACATCCACTATGTGCTCTTCGGCGGCTCGGTTTTCGCGGTCTTTGGTGGGCTCTACTACTGGTTCCCGAAGATCTGGGGTAGACGGCTGAACGAACGGCTCGGGCAGATCCACTTCGCACTGATGTTTGTGGGCTTCAACCTGGCTTTCTTCCCGATGCACCTGCTCGGACTCGATGGCATGCCGCGGCGCATAGCCACGTATAACGACTTCAACAACTGGCAGGCACTGAACATGCTTTCAACCGCCGGCGCGTTCCTCATCGGCGTTTCCATGTTCCCGTTCATTGCCGCCGTGGTGATGGCGTTCATGAAACCGAAGGATCAGCCGGACGACCCGTGGCAGGCGAATACGCTCGAATGGGCGACCTCCTCGCCGCCACCTGTCCATAACTTCGATGAGATTCCGGAAGTTCACTCCGAACGCCCGCTCTTTGACCTCCGCCATGGGACGCGCAGCCCGCACTAGACCGGAGCGCGCCCACCAGGATTCGCATTCGGAGAAGGGAAAACTTATGGCGGCGCACGGAGCCACAGCAACACAACACAGGGAACCGCTAAGCAACGGGATGCTCGGCTTCATCCTCTTCATCGCCTCCGAGGTGATGTTCTTCGGCGGGCTCTTCGCCGCCTACTTCATCGCCCGGGCGGATTCGGCGCAGTGGCCCCCACACGATGTGTTGGAGCAGATGAAGGCCCTGGGCACCGCCGCGCCGGGCTCCGAACTCGAACTCGAAGTAGCGCTGCCGCTGATCGCCACCTGCATCCTCGTGCTGAGCTCGTTCACTGTTCAATGGGCAGTCATGCAAATCGCCAAGGGGAATCGCACGGGCCTCATCTGGGGCCTTTTCGTGAGCATCGCCCTCGGCCTGACATTCCTCGTGATGCAGATGTACGACTACTCGCAGCTGCCCTTCAGTTCGGGCGACACGGTCTGGGCAACGGCGTTCTTCACGCTCACCGGCTTTCACGGAGCGCATGTTGCGGGCGGCGCAATCTTCATGACCGTCTGCCTGGTCCGAGCGATGGGCGGGCAGTTTTCCGCCGAGCACCACGAGGCCGTGGAGGCCGCATCGTTCTACTGGCACTTCGTTGATGTTGTCTGGATCGCGCTCTTCACTACGCTCTACATCGTCGGCTAAGCAGCCGCAGCAGCAGGAGAACACATCGGAATGGACCAACACAGCAACGAGCACGAAGACCACGGTGGTCACGGCATTCACCTGCCGGACCCGAGCTACTGGCCGTTCGTGGCGGGCGTT
Organism: Tepidiformaceae bacterium; assembly: GCA_039919985.1. Lineage (GTDB taxonomy): Bacteria > Chloroflexota > Dehalococcoidia > Tepidiformales > Tepidiformaceae > PNKC01. The sequence goes on from JBDSEP010000031.1 coordinate 5,401, forward strand.
GCGTCAATGGCCTTCGCGCTCGCGCTCGTGTGGTGGTCCCGCGACCGGAACAACCATATCGCCGGTCCGTTCCTCGGGGCTTCAGGGCTTCTCACGCTGATTAGCGGCATCGGCTGGGCGTACGAAGACGGTCGCATGAAGAAGAAGGCGGAAGAGGGAGCGATAACCAGGACGCGCGAAGCGCGCTTCACCCAGGTGGTAACGTTCGCGATCGCGGAAGGCCGGATGGCTGCTTCACGCGCGGCGGGCGGGATTCTTGCCACGCTCGGCTCCGCGGACAGCGCGATGCGCGACCTTGCGGGCTTCCAGGATCTGCGGATTATCGCCTCGCCTGCCGAAACCGGTCCGTCACAGGTGCTAGTGGAGACGACATGGTCCAACCGAGAGGGCCTGGCGACGTACGAAGAGACGCGCCGCACGCTGCTCGATTCGGTCTCGGCGCACCCGGATGACGTGGTCCCAGGCTCGGTACAGGTGTTCGATATGGAGGTCCTGCGGGATACGAAAGAGATGGCCTTCCGCTTCGGAATGGGGCCCGCGGTTGCCGTGCTCGGGTCACTCCTCGTGTTCGGGCTGATGGTAGGGGCAGGCCTCAATCTGTTCGCTCATGATGGCGAAGCGGCGAATGCCGTCGGGCCAGGTGGGGGTGGCACAACTGCGCCCGCTGGCAACTTGATCACGGCCACTGACAACAAGTTCGACAAGGCGACGGTGGAGGCGCCGCCCAACAGCGACGTGACTTTCGAACTGAAGAACACGGGCAAGGCGAAACACAACGTCCATTTCCTGGACAAGGCAGGCGGGGCGAGTTTGGCGTCGGGCGCCGAAGGTAAGATCATCGATGGGGGCCAGAGCGAGTCAGTGAGTTTCAAGACTCCTGGGGCTGGTACGTACTTTTTCCAGTGCGACCTTCACCCGGACCAGATGAAGGGCACTTTTACCGTGAAGGAGGGGGCAGCAGCTCCGGGAGCGCAGGGGGGCGCTGGCGCTCCGCCAGCGGCCGGCGGAGGAACCGCGCTGGTGGCGACCGACAACAAATTCGACAAGACCAAGCTGGACGCCGTTGCAGGCGAGGTGAGCATCGCCTTCACGAACAATGGCAAGGCGAAGCACAACCTGAGCGTCCTGGACAAGAAGGACGGGAAATCGCTGGTCGAAGGGAAGATTATCGACGGCGGCAAGTCGGAGACGGTAAAGTTCACCGCGGTCGCCGGAACCTCCTACTACTACCAGTGCGATCTCCACCCAGACCAGATGAGTGGGAACTTGACCGCCAAGTAGTCGGCTTGCGACTCACCGCGGGAGTAGAGCTTCAGGAAACCCCCGCATAAACCGGGGAATCTTCGCGTGAAGGGTCAGTCCGCTCAGTCGAAGGCGCCGTCCGCTAGGAGTTCAACGAACTGCTCTTCGTCGAGACCGATCAGGTCGCGGTAGACGTAGGCGTTGTCTTCGCCGAGAAGCGGTGCCGCCTTGCGAAGGATGCCCGGCGTTTCGGAGAGCCGGAACGCCGGCCCATCGTAGGTGCGTAAACCCATCGTGGGGTGTTGGAGCTGCCAGTAGTGCTTGCGATGGGCGAGCTGTGGGTCGGCGCGCATCTCCTCGGGCGACTTCACCACACCGCAGGGCACACCGAAACGTTGGAAATGGGCGACCACCTCGTCGGTAGTAAAGCGCCAGTCGGCGGGCACGTCGGGGGCGTCCTCAACTGTCACCTCCGGACGGGCGGGGTCGAGCGTAACAGCGTCCAGCCAGGCCTGGATGTGGCGGTCAATCTCTTTCTGCTCGTTTAGCCGCTGCCAACGACGACGCATGCGCTCGAGATCGCACCATTCGGGGCGGCCGAGCGCGGCCTTGAAGCCCTCCCACTGTTTCTCGGTGCGGCACGCGAGCACCACGTAGCGGCCATCGCGGCAGAGGTAGCAGCCGTGAGGCGCCGCCTCGGGGTCGCCGTTGCCCATCCTCGTCTGTTCGTGGCCATTCACCGTCCAATCGAGAATGGCGGTGTCCAACCCATGGACGGCCGCCTCCATCTGGCTGAAATCGATGTACTGCCCGATGCCCGTGCGGCGGCGGTAGTCCAGAGCGGCAATGAGCGCGGTGGCTGCGACGTGCGGGACGAGGAAGTCGGTGTAGGCGACGCCCGTACCAATCGGCGGCTCTTCGGGCCAGCCCGTCAGGTGGTTGAATCCGGCTGCCGCCTGGAGGACATGGCCGTAGCCCATATAGTTGCCCCAGGGGCCTGTCTGCCCGTAAAGCGGCATGGAGATCATGATGACATCTTCCCGTACGGCGCGGAGCGATTGGTAGTCGAGCCCGAAGCGAGCCATCGTTCCGGGCGTAAACGACTCGGTGACCACGTCGCATTGCGCGATCAGCCGGCGGACCATCTCGGGTCCGCGATCGTGCTTGAGGTTTACGGACATGCAGAGCTTCGAGCTGTTGAAGTTGGCATAGTAGCCCGAGCCGTCGACG
>JBDSEP010000276.1:0-4366 GCA_039919985.1 Tepidiformaceae bacterium
ATGTGGGCACCCAGCCCGCGGGGCTCTTCCGAAGCGACGACTTTGGCGAGTCGTGGTCGTCCGTCGAAGCGATCAACAACCATAAACTCCGCCCGCTGTGGGGACCCACGGGCCTCGTCGGCGAGTCCTCCCTGCACTCCATCCAGGTGGATCCTCGTGACGCGATGCGAGTCTACGTGTCGATCAGCTCTGGCGGGAGCTACATGACGGAAGATGGTGGCGAAACGTGGACGCTCTGTTCCCACGGTATCGTGGTTACTACGCCGGCGGCGAAAGAATTTCTGGCGGAGATCGCCGAGATGTTCCCGAACCCTGAACTGCCCCCGGATGTGGATCCCGCGGCCCTCGATGAGTTCCACAAGCTACGAATCGATCCAAAGAATCCCGACCGGCTCTGGGGCCAATCTCACGTCGGGGTGTTCAAGTCCGAGGACCGCGGCAAGCACTGGGAGGACGTGACGAACGGCCTGCCTTCGTTTCACGGCTTCCCGATCGCCGTGACGAAGCAGGGGCCGGACCATGTGTACGTGCTGCCACTGGAGTTCCAGGCGAACAACTTCCGCGTCTGCCCCGGCCAACTCGCGGTCTACCGCTCTGGCGATGCCGGAAAGAGCTGGGAGCGGCTGACCAACGGCCTGCCCGGGCCGCACGACTACCAGAGCGCCTACCGCCAGGCGATGGATACCGACGGCGTGGAGAACGAAGGCGTCTACCTCGGGACCACCAACGGCGAAGTCTTTTACGGCCGCGACGGCGGCGAACAGTGGACCAGGCTGCCGGGCACCCTGCCGCCGATCCTTTCGGTGACCGCCTTCGAGAGCAGTTCCGCGGGGCTCTAGGCTCGCGTCGCTAACCGAGAGAGGGCCCGCTCATTGACGGCCCTCTCTCGCTGCATCCGTGCTCTGCGCCTACACCCGGATGTCGCGCAGGTGCTGCTGGAGGTCGATGTAGTGATCGGCCGCCTTACGGAGGTTGCCCGCGGTGCTGTTGCCAACCGCGACCACTTCCACCCGAACGCCCTTGCTCTGGACGACTTCGACGAGGCGCTGAAAGTCGCCGTCACCCGAGATCAGGCAGACGACGTCCAGCCGGTCTAGCATTTCCATAACGTCGAGCGCCATTTCTATATCGACGTTCGCCTTGATGGTGCCGTCCTGGAATCGCTTGAGCGGTTTGGTCACCACTTTGTAGCCCTTATCGAGGAAGGGTTCGACGAATCGCTGCGTTTCGATGCTCACGCCGGGGTCGTCGTGCACCGGCGAGTAGGCGATGGCCCGCACCAGTTGGCGATCGCGGGTAAGCATGTCGAGGATCTTGCGCCAATCGAAACGCGCTCGCAGCCGGTCGCTGGCGAGTTCCACGTTTGCGGCATCGACGAAGACGCCGACGCGAGCGGGAGGTGCGGCCGCAATTCCACCACCTGCGCCTCCGCCCCTCCGCACAGCTTCGATGAGCTGCTCGATTTGCCGGGTCTGTTGTTCGATTGCGCGGACGAGGTTGCCATCGGAAGTTGCGGGGCCCGTTCGCCCGCTCCGTGGTTCGGAGGCGGGCATCGGCAAGAGCCCTTCCGGAGCGGTAGCCGTTTCGCGCTCGGGAGTCTCCACGGGCCGGCGAGGCGAGCCGCGGCGTGCGCGGGGAGCCGGTGCCGGAGCGTCGTCAGCCGCGCCCTCCGCGGGAGCGACCTCGTCTGGAGACTCGTTTGCCTCCGCCGCAACCGCGGTCGGTGCCTTCGCCCCCCTTGGGCGGCGAGGTGCCTTCGCCGGTGCGGGCTCCGCCTCTTCAGTCGCTGCGTCAGCGACTTCCTGTTCCATGCCGTCGTCGAGGGCGTCGGCGCCGTTCGTGCGGGCGCGTCCGCGCCCGCCACGCGAGCCGCGGCGAGTAGGACGCTTCTTGGGCTCGTCCGAACCGTCGCTCCCGTCGATCGCCGTGTTCAGGCTCTCCATTACCTCTTCTGAGGGTTCGGGCAGTGTGGCCACTGCTTCGTTGGCGGCCGCCGCTGCCGGCTTGCTGCCGCGGGGAAAAATGTTCAATACCATGGGGTTACACACCCATCCTTTGCAAAACGCTGATTCGGGCGGCGACGTTGCGGGCAATGCGCCCGATCGCCACGGCCGAGGTTGATTCTGGTGCGCCGTACGTCACGGGGACGCCTCTATCCGCTCCTTCGCGCACCGCTGGCTCAATTGGGATCTCTCCAAGGAAGTCGATCCCCAGTTCGTCGGCGGCCGCTGCCGCCCCACCATGTCCGAAAATGTCGTACTGCTTGCCCGTGTCCGGGGCGATGAAGTAGCTCATGTTTTCGATCATTCCGAACACCGGGATGTCTAGCTTCTCGAACATGGCGACCGCTTTCATCGCGTCTTCGACGGAGACATCTTGGGGTGTTGAGACAATTACCGCGCCTGTTATCGGGGCTTCCTGGGCCATGCTCATCGAAGCGTCGCTCGTGCCCGGCGGCAGATCGATGATCAGGTAGTCCAGTTCGCCCCATGGCACATCGTGGAGGAGCTGGCGGACGGCGCTCCCGATCATCGGCCCGCGCCAGACCACGGGCGTGCCCTTGGGGAGCAGAAATCCCATGGAAACGACTTTCACGCCGAACTTATCGACTGGCCGTAAACCGTCAGTTGAGCCTGCCTGCAGGCCATTTGCAAGGCCAAACATGGTAGGTACGTTAGGCCCGGTGATGTCGGCGTCCATCAGGCCCACGCTTGCCCCGGTGGCCGCCAGCGCTACCGCCAGGTTGGCGGCGATCGTCGATTTTCCGACGCCACCCTTGTTACTCGCGACAGCGATGATGTTGCGAACGCCTTCGACTGCCTTCTGGCCCTCTTTGGGCGACGAAGGGCGCACGTTCGCGCCCCATTCGATGGTGACCGCCGTAACGCCGGATAGCGGTTCAACCGCTCCGCGGATGTCCGTCTCGATCGTCTCTTTCAGTGGGCAGGCGGGCGTGGTCAGCTCCACCTTAATGGCGACCGATCCTCCTTCAAGCGTCAGGTCTTTGATCATCCCGAGGCGGACGATGCTGGCGTGGAGTTCGGGATCTTGGACTCTATCGAGTGCCGCCATCACGTCGTCGCGGCTTATCACTGGGGCGCTGGTCATCAGGGAAGAGTTGCCTTTCGAGCGCAACCCACATTTGCGGGCTGGCGACAGGAGCGATGGTGAAGGCGCGGGTCGCAACGCGAGCGGCGGCGCTTGAAGCTGCCAGCCTGCAGGGTTTCCCGTGGATTCGCGACAGCCCCGCTGAACTGCCACACCCGTCCTTCGGAGAATAGCCCGTTTCGGTCCCGGCAGCAACCGTTTACCGCCGCTTACCGAAACCGTACACCGCCTCGAAGACGGCTTCCCGCTTGTGTTACACTTACTCTACCGACCGGTAAAGCTTAGCAAGGAGACCTTATGACTCAAGTGAATGCCCCCGAAAAAATCAGTGGCTCAGCCATCTGCCGCCACCACTGGGTGATCGACACCCCAAACGGCGCAGTAAGCGGCGGCACTTGCAAGCGCTGCGGCGTGGACAAGGAATTCCGCAACTCTTCCGAGGACCTCATGTGGGACAGCGACAGCTTCAGCCTCAACGGCTCGCGCTATCGCGGTCGTCGCGCAAACAGCGACTCCTGACCCATTCAGCCATCGGTCCGCTCTACGGTCGGGGTATCCCGGCCGTTTTTGCTGCCCGCTGTGTCGTCCGCCACGTATCCAACGCTACACTGGTGCACGATGAGTCTCTCCCTCCAGGTTGACCTCGCTCCGGGCCAGAAAAACGGGCTGCTGCTGCGAAATCCGGTGATGCCGGCATCCGGCACCTTCAGTTGGGGGCTCGAGTTTGCCCGGCAGTTCGATGTAAGCGCGCTTGGCGCGGTCGTATCGAAGGGCGTGACGATGGAATCGCGCCAGGGGAACGCTCAGCCGCGTGTCGCCGAAACGCCAGCCGGAATGCTCAACTCCATCGGTCTGCAGAATATCGGCATTCACAAATGCATCGATGAGATGGCACCAATCTGGGCGAAGTGGGACGTCCCCGTCATCGTAAACATCGCCGGAGACACGCCCGAGGAGTTTGGGGAGATGGCCCGCATGCTCGATGGCGTGGCGGGCATCGCTGCGCTTGAGCTAAACATCAGCTGCCCTAACGTGGATATCGGCGGGATCGAGATTGGGCAGAACGCCGAGGCTGCAGGACGCGCCGTCCGAGCGGCCGTTCGAAACACCGACCTGCCGGTCATCGTCAAACTGACGCCTAACATCACCGATCCCGTCGCGCTCGCCTTAGCTTGCGAGGCAGAGGGCGCCTCAGCGATCTGCGCGATTAACACCGTTCTCGGCCTCGCAATTGATACGAAGAAGCGCCGTGCGGCTC
>JBDSEP010000279.1:0-3853 GCA_039919985.1 Tepidiformaceae bacterium
CAGCTGTTCGCCGAGGGGGATGCGGGCGACGCGATGTATTTCATCGATTCCGGAGCGGTGCGCATCCATTCGGGAGCGCTTGAACCTGTGATCCTGGCCGAACTGGGGCCTGGGCAGTTTTTTGGCGAGATTGGGTTAACCCTCGGCACGCGGCGTAACGCCTTCGCAACTGCCGTTCGGAACTGTGCGTTGTTGGAGTTGCCCGGTGCGGCGTTCGCCGAACTCGTTGGACGCTCCCCCGCTCTCCGCTCCGCACTGACGCGAGTCAGCGAGCACCGTTCCCGCTCCAGCCAGCTGTTCAGCAACGAAGTATTCGATTTGATCTCGCTCGCCGACGCGGGAGAGCGGGTATCGCTGGGCCGCAATCCATCGAACACGATCGTCCTGGACTTTCCAGGAGTCGCCGATTTCCACGCCGAAATTCGACAGACTGCGGACGGCCTACGCCTGGTCGACCTTGGGACACCAGGCGGGACCTTCCGCAACCAGGCTCGAATCAGCGAGAGCGACATGCTGGAGGGCGACCTCGTGCGGCTGGGTTCCTGCCGACTCTTTCTGCACGATGGGAAGCTCAAACTCTTCCAGGCGGCCCGAGGGATTCGCGTGGAGGCGCGAGGCCTGGGGCGGCAGGTGAAGGGCGGCAAGCAGCTGCTGAGAGACGTCGACCTCGTGTTCTACCCCGGAGAACTGATCGCGGTGGTGGGCCCCTCCGGCGCCGGCAAGAGTACTCTCATGAAACTCCTGCTGGCGCTCGATGCTCCGAGTTCTGGGACCGTGCTGTATGACCACGTGAACCTGCACGGGAACAGCGACCAGTTCCGTTCAGCGATTGGGTACGTACCACAGGCCGATATTGTGCATCCAGAGCTCTCGGCGCGTGAGTCACTCAGTTATGCCGGTCGGCTTCGCCTGGAGGTGGACGGCGATGAAGTCGCACGCCGCGCAGAGCGGGCGCTCAAGCAGGTGCACCTCGAAGCGGCCGCCGATACTTCGATGCGGCTGCTCAGCGGGGGGCAACGAAAGCGGGCCTGCCTGGCCGTCGAGCTGATGACGGACCCCAGGCTGCTCTTTCTGGACGAACCCACCTCCGGGCTCGACCCAAGCCTGGACGAACAGATGATGCTCACCTTCCGCGAACTGGCGGACGCCGGCCGCACGGTAATCCTGACCACGCACGCAACGCGGAACATCGCGATCTGTGACCTCGTGGTGATACTGGGCGCAGGCCAGGTGTTGTTCGCTGGCCCGCCTTCGGAAGCGCTGGTGTATTTCAACGTCAGCGACTTCGCGGAAATTTATCCGCAGATGGAGGGGAATTCCCCCGCCAGCATGGCCGCGCGCTTCTTCGAAAGTCCGGAGCGCAAGCACTCGGTCGAGGCGCGCCGAATGGAGGCAGGAGGCGCAGCCGGGGAAGTCAGTACCACTCACGGAACCAGACCCTGGGCACGGGCAAGGGGCGCGTTCAAACAACTTGGGCCACTTATTCAACGCGATGCGAAGGTCGCCGCGCGCGACCGCGTCAACATGGCTTTACGTATATTCGGCCCCCCGGCCCTTGGGTTGTCCATGGTGACCACCTTCCAGCGGCATATCTTCGCGCAGGACGTGGCCTCGGGCGGCAACGCCCGCGAGGCGGTCACGCTGCTCTACCTGATGGCAATCATCAATCTCTTCCTCAGTGCGATTACGGCGTCGGTTGTGATCACGCGGGAAGCGCCAATCTTTCGCCGAGAACAACTGGTGAATCTTTCGCCGGTGGCCTACGTGTTCTCGAAGGTCGCGGTGCTCTCCGTTTTTGCCTTGCTACAGTCGGCGCTGATTTTGGCGACGCTGCTGATCGGAATCGATTTCCCTTCGCCCGCCAGCGAAGTCCTCCCTCGGGTCTTCCTTGCGCTCTGCCTGACCTCACTGTCGGGGATGGCGCTGGGCCTGCTCGTCTCCTCGCTCAGTCCGAATGCGGACCGCGCAGTGATAATCGCGGTACTCGTAATTATCCCTCAGCTGATCTTTGGCGGTTCCACAGTGCCCCGTGAAGTAATGCAACCGGTCGCCCGGAGCATCTCCGACACCACGGTCACCAAGTGGTCGCTTGAGCTGTTGGGTAGTGTCACGGGCATCGATGAGCGCATCGCCAACCAGTCCAAGGTAACCGTCCCGGTCCCGGGCGGCGGAGAGCCGGTTACTGTGCCGGTTGCAACGCCGTTCGACGAGGCGTTCGCTATCGACGCCGCAAGCCGATGGGCCGCGCTCGCTGGCTTCACTCTGCTCTTCGTTGGGGCGACGGTGCTGGTGCAACAGCTCAAACCGAAGCTACGGCTGCAACAGGAATAGGCCCCACGGCGCCGGGTTAGCTCCGGGAGACGATGCGGCGGAGGTCGTGGGCCTGACTGCGCAGCGATTGAAAATACTCGGTGCTCACGATGTCGGCCACGCGTTCCGCCTGGTGCCCGCCATCGATTTCGATGCGCAGTTCCTGGACCTCGCGGATAAGGCGGCGTTCGCGGGCCGCCATGCTTTCGGCCATTCGGGTAAACGTGCGAGCGAGTTGGCCGAGCTCGTCGTCTCGCGTCCCAGTTTCGGCCAGGGATTCAGGGGAGAAGGTCTCATCTTCAACGGCGGCGGCGGCGACGACGACGCGCTGGACCTGCTCAAGGTATTCGAGCTCACGTCGTCGCAGTCGGCGGCGCTCATCGAGTTCTTGCTCTAACTCAGCCTTGGCCTGCTGGAGTTCACTGGTGCGGTGCGCAACACGCTCTTCGAGGTTGCGATTCTGTGCTTCGAGGCGTTCGTGCAGGCCAGCCATCGCGATTGCACCAGCGACCTGGCGGCCGAGGGTCATCAGAAGCGAACCAGTCTGCAGATCGAGCCGCCGTCCGGTGAGCGCATTGTCCACCGCCAACACTCCCACCCGCCGTCCGTTGGTGACGAGGGGAGTGGTAATAAAACTGGTGGCGCCAATCATTCGAACGAATTCAGTGACGGTGGCGTCCTCGAAGCCGTCTTCGCCGTGGAAGATGGTCGGCTGGTCACTCTGGAAGCCGACAACGAGGGGAGATGTCACCGCTGAATAGGACACCTCAAGCGCCGCGATGAGCGGGACGATGGCCTCATCGGCGCCGACGGACACGCCGCGCGCAAGCACCTGTCGATCGTCGTCGGCGAGGAGCACCATCGCCCGCTCGTAGCCCAACTCTCCCACAACGGCGCTGAGCGCGGCTTTCAAAATCTCCTGGCTGTTCAGCGTGCTGCTGATGGCGAGCGCGGCTTCGTGAAGGACTGTGAGTTCGGTGATGCGCTGCCCAAGCTCAACGTTCACGCGCTGCAGGCTGCCGTGCCCGGCTTCGCTTCGATCGTATTCCTCTTCAGCGAGGTCGCGCTCCTCCAGAAGTTGTTGCTGGAGGCTGTCCCGTTCGCTCACAATGCGTCGCGAGGTGTAGCGGTGCCATGCGAGGGCGGCTGGAGCGGCGGCGCCGAGAATTGCGAGTAGGGCAGCGCCAGGAGCGCCGATAATGAGTGCCGCCCCCAGAGCGACGCTCGCGGCGAAACCTGCTGCCAGCACTCTCCTGCCGGAGGTCGAGCGATTCCTGGTCCACGTGAATTGCCATTCACAGCTATCCGAACCGTCCGCCTGGCAGCGCAACTCGCGCACGGCGGCGGGGGGCAAACCGAAAATCTTTGGCATCGCGGAGTATGCGCCCTGATAGATCTGGCAGGCGAAACGGATGTACGCCTCTCGGTGAGGAGCGGGCACCAGGTTCGCCTGGCTGGAACCGTTCCAGCTGATGATGGCGGAGGTGGGCGTGGTCTGGACGACGCGCAGGTCTGTCTTCACCACTTTGGCGGTTAACTTGGG
>JBDSEP010000304.1:0-2910 GCA_039919985.1 Tepidiformaceae bacterium
TTGCCCAGACGAGGATGGATGAGAGCGCAACCGCGATCCTCCGGGCCGCGGTCGAACGGCTCGACCTCTCTGCTCGCGCCTTCCACCGCATTCTCAAAGTGGCGCGCACCATCGCCGACCTGGCGGAGGTTGATGGCATCACCGCCGCTCACCTCGGCGAGGCGATTCAATACCGCCAGCGCATGGAGTGAGTGGGCGGGCGGCGCCGGCGTGTAACCACGCTGGCAACTTCGCCGGAGCCCGACCGACAACCGATCGCAATCACCTACAATGCGGCCAACATTTGGAGGTTCCAGCCATGCTCAATCAGTCAGCCTACGAGACGATACAGATTGCCAAAGAAGGCGGCGTCGCGGTCCTCACGCTCAACCGCCCCGAACGGCTGAACGCCGTCAATGGCACGATGCACGGGGAACTGGTGCGACTCTTCCTTGACGTGCAGGCCGACGCGGAGGTTCAGGCGGCGGTGCTCACCGGCGCCGGTCGGGCCTTCTGTGCGGGCGGCGACTTTGGCGGCGGAGCGGACATGCGCTCCAAGAGTGGCCTTTCCATGATGCAAGAGGCGCGGCGAATCGTGGATAACCTGTTGGATTGCGAGAAACCGATCGTCAGCGCTGTGAACGGGGCGGCGGCAGGCCTCGGGGCCACCATCGCGCTGCTGTGCGACGTGGTGGTGGCTGCGCGCTCGGCGCGGATCGGTGACCCCCACGTCAAGATGGGCATCACTGCCGGGGATGGAGGCGCGGTCATCTGGCCGCTTCTCGTGGGCGTCAACAAGGCGAAATACATGCTGATGACGGGCGACCTGGTGACCGCCGATGAAGCGATGGCGATGGGGCTTCTCAACAAGGTGGTGGAAGACGGCGAGGCGCTGAACGAGGCGATGGCAATCGCCCGTCGGTTGGCCGCTGGCGCTCCGTTCGCCGTGCAGTCCTCCAAGATCGCCGTCAACAAGTACATCAAGGCGATTTCGAATCTCGTCCTGCCACTCTCTCTTTCGCTCGAAGAGATTTCGATGACGAAATCCGACCATCGTGAGGCCGTGAAGGCATTTCAGGAGAAGCGAGAACCGAACTTCACCGGGGCGTAAGTTCGGCGGGCCTGCCGTCAGCGCACTGCCCCTTCGATCACACTCGGCGCGCCCTCGGCCGGCGTTATCCCGCGTAGCGCGAACCCAGCTGACTCGAATAGCGTTCTCCACTCGGCAGCTGTGCGCTCCCGGCCACCCGGCATCACGAGCATGTTGAGGTCGGAGAACTTCGACCTCCTATCGGTGTTCGGTTCGTCGACGACGTGTTCGATGACAAGCAGCCTCGCCGTTCCGCAGGCCTCGCGCACCGCAGTGAGGATGCGTACGCATTCGCCGTCTTCCCAGTCGTGCAGTACGGCCTTCAACAGATAGGCGTCGGCACCCGAGGGCACGCTTTCGAAGAAACTTCCCCCAAGGGCTTTCGCGCGGGCCGCAACACCCGCGGATTCGAACGTCGTGGTGGCGCGCACCACTACGTGGGGCTGGTCGAAGACCGTGCCGTACGTCGACGGGTGTTTCGCGAGCAGGGCGGCGAGGAATGCACCGTTGCCCCCGCCGACGTCGACGACCTTCGCGAATTGTCCGAAGTTGTAGGCCTCGAGAACTCTGCTCGCGACCGAGCGGGAGATTCCCATCATCGCCTGATCAAAGATGGCGCTTTCGCCGGGATGGTTGGCCCGCCACTTCCAAACGCTCATGCCATCATGCAGGTGAGGGAAGGCGTTCGCCCCTGTGCGAATCGAGAACAGGAGATGGTCCCAGGCTTCCCAGTAGTAGGGCTGCCCGATCTGGCGGGCCCAATCACCCTGTGGCTCGAGCGCGTCCGATCGCAGGCATTCCCCGAGGTCCGTCAGGGCGAACCGCCGGTCACCGTCCTCATCGAACACTCCCACGCTGGCGAGCGCCCGGAGCAAACGGTAGAGCGCGTCCGCGTCTGCGCCCGTCTTCGCGGCGATCTCGGCCGCGCTGCGCCGCCCTTCACCGATAACATCGGCTACGCCGAGCGTCGCGGCGGCGTGGATGGCTTGCGAAACCTGGAACCCGTCGATCATCTCCCGCAGCCGCGCGGATGGTCGACCTGTTGTCTCTGCCATGGGAGTCCTCCCGAACAGGTTGCGAGGCTAGTGGCAGGAGTTTCGCCTGTCAACGCACGGGCATCGGCCGCTAACGGTGCCCCATGGGCAAGGGTGGCGGCGCCCAATGTGGTGGAAGCATAAGCTGGCCATCACCAGGACAGATCTCACCGAACAGGTCATGGTCCAGAGGGAGGTGCGGCGTGTACGGAGTCCGGCTGCGCGCGGCGTGGCGCCTCCAGGTCTTCAGGACGCGATAGGTAGTACCCTCACGCGTTGCGCTGCCTAGGTTGTCTCGAATCCAGTGCCAGGCCGCGAACCGCTCCGGCGCGATGGCGTACTCGTGCTCCCAGAACTGCATCGGATGCCCGGGGCCGGGACGCACGATGTGCGTAAGCTCGTGCTTAGCCACAAAGCGCACTACATCGAGCGGCGTCCCGGGATGGTTCAGGATCGGGTGGAAGGCCACCATATGTTCGTTCGGCCCGAAGAACTGGAGGCAGGTGAAGGCCAGCGGCCCCTCGGCGGCTATCCGTACCTCCACGCGCCGCTCGATCTCCGGGAAGAAGAGGGATCGCACCTCCTCCACCACCTCCGAAAAAAGAAAGGGAGTCAGCGCCTCCACGGGCTGGAAGAGGTAAGGCTGGCGGCGATTCTGGCTCATGGCGGTCATCGTCCGAGCATTCTAGCGATGCGCACAGCCACATGGGTTGCTACCATCTCCTCGGACTGCCCCCGTAGCTCAGTGGATAGAGTGTCGGCCTCCGAAGCCGAAGGCCCAGGTTCGAGTCCCGGCGGGGGTACCAA
>JBDSEP010000043.1:0-3838 GCA_039919985.1 Tepidiformaceae bacterium
GTGTAGCCACCACCGCCCGGCATGGTCGATTCGCCGTGTCCGGTGAAGTCCACGGCGAATACCGGACCGGTCCATCGCGCAACGTCCGCAGGCACCGCCTTCGGCGAGCGATCGCCCAGCCCGTGCAGCAGCAGCAACGCTGGCCCCTCGCCCCCGCGCAGAGTGTGGAAGGCAAGCTTCATCTGGTTATGTGTCAGAAACACCGTCACGAAAGGAACTCGAGCACGAGGTCGGCCACTCTCTGCGGGTGTTCGATGTGGATAAAGTGCCCCGTCTCTTCGAACGGGATGATTCTCGCCCCGGCGGGCAGGTAGGGGATGAGGTCTTCATGTTTCGTGCCCCAGCCCATCTCCTCTTCGACCGTGGCCGTCATCCCGAGGAGCGGAATTTCGAGGGACTCCATGCGCGCTAGCGACCAACCCGGCTGCCACGGTCCGAAGCCGCCCATGCGGATGGCCGGGTCCAGCTTCCACCGCCACCCGTCGGGATCGTGGCGCGCACCTACCGTGACGAGGTACCGAAGCCAGTCGTCATCCAGACGCGGATTCATCCGCTTGCGCCGCTTCGCAAGCTCGTCCAGCGTGCCGGGTTTGCGGTGAAGCGAGGCGGAAGTGCGCCGATGATCGAGCCAGGCCGCCAGGTTCTTCGAACTCAGCGAATGCTCTTCGTGGTCCGAAACGTCCGGGTGCGGCTCCGGCGAGGGCAGCCCGTCCACCACAACGAGCCTCGACATCCGTCGGGGGAGCGCCTCCGCCAGCTGAAGCATCATCCCGCCGCCCTTGGAATGGGCGATGACTGGCACCGCGTCCGGCGTCACCGAATCGAGAACCGCGAGGGCATCACGCACGTCCGCATCCCAGGAGTAGAGCGCGGCGTGGTCGGAGTCGCCGTGGCCCCGGTGGTCCCAGGAGATCACGCGCCAACCGCGGTCCGCGAGCAACGGCGCGAAGACATCGAACGTGCCCGCGAAATCCGACCCGCCGTGCACGAGGAAGAGAGGCGGTGCGTCCTCATCGCCCCACTCGCAGGAGGCCACCTTCACGCCGAATGAACTCACCCAGCGGTGGCGGTCCGGCCGCCGCGCGCCGGGATAAGAGACCGCCTGGGGGATGGGAGCTTCCACGTACACACCTCTGCGAGCACCTATCATCGCAACCGCTGGCCCAACGGGGCAGAGGCGCCCAGTCAGACCACCGCCCGCCGCGCCGCGGTGGCCCTGTTCAGCGAGCAGGCCCATAGGCGATGCTGAGCGCAGCGGCGGGCCGAGCCGAGCCGCGGATCTTTCGCACGAGGTAGACCCCATGCAGACCCCAGCACGGCTCGTGGCCGCGGTCAGCCGCAGTGCCACACACACCATGACCAAGCCGAACGAGGCGGGCATTCGCCTCCTTGCCGGACACGGCGTCGAAGGTGACGCGCATTTCGGGACCACCGTGAAGCACCGTTCGCGAGTCGCCCGAGACCCATCCCAGCCCAACCTGCGCCAGGTGCACCTCATCCATAGCGAACTGCACGAAGAACTGCGCGCCAAAGGCTTCACGGTGGCTGCTGGTGCGATGGGCGAAAACTTGACTACGAGCGGAGTTGATCTCCTCGCGCTGCCAGCCGGGGCGCGCCTACAGATCGGTGCAGAAGCGGTGCTGGAGATTACCGGCCTGCGCAACCCCTGCGCTCAACTGGAGGGCGTCGCCCCGGGCCTACTGGCCGCCGTGCTGGACCACGACTCGGAGGGAAACCTGGTGCGCAAAGCGGGCGTCATGGCCATCGTCCTCAGCGGCGGCGAAGTCCGTCCCGGTGACCCCATTGTCGTGGTCCTTCCCGAGGGCGAACAGCGCCCATTGGAGCCTGTCTAGCCGCACCCACGCTCGTTGGCGTTTGCGGAATCCGCCCCATCGATGCCACCATGCCCGCGCTGCGCTATCCCGCACCGGAGAGTCTCGATGATCGATTGGCCCGCTACCCACGCCGAAGCACTCGAACTGTTCGTTCGCTACCTGCAGATCGATACCTCGAACCCGCCGGGGAACGAGAAGCCCGCGGCGCGCTATCTCGGCAGCCTCCTCGAGGCGGAGGGAATCGAATGCGAATACCTGGAGACCGCGCCGAACCGCGAAATCCTCGTCGCTCGCCTCCGTGGAGACGGTTCGAAGCGCCCGCTCATGCTCTGCAACCACACCGATGTGGTACCCGTGGAGATGCAGTACTGGGAGATGCCCGCCTTCGAAGGCGTGGTCAAGGATGGCCGCGTCTATGGGCGTGGCGCGGTCGATATGAAGGGCTGCGGCATCATGCAGCTCATCGCCTTTCTCCTCCTCAAGCGGCAAGGCCTTCAGCTCACCCGCGACATCCTCTTCTGCGCCGTACCGGATGAGGAAGCAGGCAGCGAGTTCGGCATGGTCTGGCTCTGCGAGCATAGGCCAGACCTCGTGGATGTGGAGTTCGAACTGAGCGAGGGCGGTGGAGGGACGAGCCGCTTCGGCGGCCAGGACGTCAAGCTCTTCACCATCGCCACCAACGAGAAGGACCTCTGCTGGCTGCGTCTCACAGCCATCGGCACCCCCGGCCACGGCAGCCGCCCACACGCCGATAACTCCGCCCTTCACCTGGTGCGTGCACTCAACAAGCTCGCCGATTGGGACCGCGAACTCACCTTCACACCGGATACCACCGCCTACATCCAGCGCCTCGCCGACGCGGGGCTGATGCCCGGGCTCGATCAGCGCGCCGAACTCGAAGGCCGCATCCGCCGAGGCCCAGAGTTCCTCGCGATGTTCATCAACACCCTCAACATCACCATGCTCAATGCCGGCATCAAGGCGAACGTTATCCCCGCCAAGAGCGAGGCCGTCATCGATTGCCGCTTGCTCCCCGGACAGACAAAGACGGACTGGATTCGCCAGGTGAAGGAGCGCATCGATGACGAGCGCATCGAAGTCTCGCTCTATTCGCCGGACCACGGTGAGCCCCAGCCCGTGCCCTGGGATACCGAGCTCTTCCAGACCATCCAGTCCGTGGTGAACGAGGCAATGGAGGATGCGGTAATCGTTCCAGGGATGACGATTGGCGGCACCGACAACCGCTTCCTCCGCGACCGCGGAATCCCGGCCTACGGGTTCATCCCCTGCCTGCTGAGCCCCGAAGAGCGCGCCGGCTTCCACGGCAACAACGAGTTCATGACGATTGAGAACCTCCAGATGGGCTGCGAGCTGATGTACGAAATCGTCCGCCGCATGACCGTGCAGGGCTAATTCCGGGAACCTCGTGCATACTTCGGGCATGCAAGTCTGGTCTTTCCATGGCGGCGCTTGGCACGACGGCGAGGAGGGCGAAGCGGACTTCCGCTGGTTCGATGTCACTGGCGGCGAGGCGGGCGGTCTCCCGGCACTCGCCGAGCGCTTCCGCCTCCACCACCTCGCCGTCGAAGATTGCCTCTCGCCGCTTCCCCATGCTCCGAAAATCGATGACTTCGGTGACTACCTCTTCGTCGTCCTGCACGCCGTGGTGGAGTCCAACGACGGTCGCGAGACTGAGGAGTTGGACGTCTTCCTGGGCAAGGTGTTCCTGATCACGCACCAGGACAAGCCGATCGTTCTGTCAGGGCCAGGCGGCGGTCAGCCCGCGGCCTCCGCTCTTATGGCCGCCCTCCAGGGTGGGGTCGGCGTGCGCCCCGGGTCGGATGGGTTGCTCTACGAGCTCCTCGACCGCATCGTCGATGCGATTCTGCCTCGCGTGAACATCCTCGCCGAGGAGTTGGACGCCATTCACGACGACATCCTCGTGCGCGCCCACGCCCGCGAGCAGCACCGCGATATCCTCGCCCTGCGGGCCCGGGCCGGGC
>JBDSEP010000338.1:0-2826 GCA_039919985.1 Tepidiformaceae bacterium
CCTCGCCGTAGCCGAGCTTGCGGATGATGGGCTGCTGGTGGATGGGGATCGGGTAGTGCACCGCGGAGCCAATCCCTGCTTCCTGGAGGCGGGCAAGGAGACCATCGCGGTCCTTGGCGACGCGCACGGTGAATTGGTGAAAGACGTGGCGATCGCCCTCACGGACCTTCGGGGTCTCGACGCTGCGGATAAACCGTGAAAGGGACTCGGCGTTGGAGATGCGGGCTTCGTTCCAATCTTCAAGGTAGCCGAGTTGGACGAGACCGATGGCACCGTTCACATCCTGCATTCGCCAGTTGAGGCCGAAGTAGTCGTGGACATATCGCTGCTCCTGGCCGTGGCTGCGAATGATACGAGAGAGGCGAGCGACCTCGTCGTCGTTGGTGGTGATGATGCCGCCTTCGCCGGTGGTCATGTTCTTCGTGGGGTAGAAGCTGAAGCAGCCTGTACCAAAGCTACCGACACGCTGCCCCTGGTGCTCGGCACCGTGGGCCTGGGCCGCGTCCTCTACGAGCGCGAGGCCGTTCTCCTCGCAGATCTGCGCGATCTCAGTCGTGCGAGCGGGGTGGCCGAAGATGTGGACGGGCATGACGGCCTTCGTTCGGTCCGTAATCGCCGCTTCGAGCTGTTCTGGGTCGATGTTGAGGTCGAATGGGTCGATGTCGACGAAAACCGGAGTTGCTCCGCAGGCGATGATGCTGGTGGCGGTGGCGATAAAGCTAAAGGGTGTGGTGATCACTTCATCGCCCGCGCCGACGCCGTGCGCCTGGAGGGCGACGATGAGCGCGGCGGTGCCGCTATTCACGCCGATGGCGTGCTTCGTGCCGATGTAGGCGGCGAACGCCTGTTCGAAGGCCTCGGTGCGGGAGCCCTGGGCGAGCTGGCCGCTATCGAGCACCTCCATTACGGCACGCTTCTCGTCCTCCCCGATGAGCGGCTTGGCAACTGGGATGTAGGCGCGTTCGAGAGTGGTCATGGGACCGTTCCTTTCGCTGGTCGCCGGGATCCTCCGGCAGCCTGCAAACTTAAGTTTGAGCGTAACAACCATCACTCTTTGGCGCTGTCCGAGAATTTGAACAAATGTGAGACAGGTCTGGCCCGTTTCGCCCGGCGTGCGCTACAATTCGGCCGCCGGAGGAAGAATGACGACTATTTCAGAATCGGTTTCCGTCGCACCCATCCTGCCGAGCGTCCGCGAGGATGTCGGCACCATCGCTTACTGGGTCTCGATCGGCGCGGCTGCCGGGGGTCTCGGTGGGCTCGTCGTTGGAGGGATAGGGGGCCGCCTCGCGATGTTCGTGCTGCGGCTTACTTCCAACGATTCGGTGCGGGGTCTTGAAAGCGACGACGGATTCACGATCGGCCGCTTCGACCTCCTGTCCACCATGAGCTTGCTCTTTGTGACCATGTTCCTTGGCGTCCTGTTTGGGCTGTTTGTGGTGCTTGGGCGGCCGTTCCTGCCGAAACGGTGGATGCCGGCCGCCTGGGGCCTGGCCGGTGCTACAGTCGGCGGCGCAGCGCTGATCCACAAGGACGGCGTGGACTTCACTCTGGTCGGCCCCGCATCGCTCGCGGTAGCACTTTTCATCGCAATACCGTGCGCCGGCGCAGCCCTCATCGCTTGGCTCGTGGGGCAGCTCCCGAGGTATTGGTGGAAACGCCGGAAGGCGACGGCTGTGACCTCACTGGCGCTGGTCCCGGGGATCGTGTTCTTTCCGGTCGCGATCGTGGCGCTGCTGGGCAGTGCCCTTTGGCTGCTCGGCGGCCGCATCGAGCAGCTGCGAAGCCTGCCGGAGTGGCGGCCGGCCCGAGTCGCGGCGATTGTGGTCTTCGCCGGAGTCATCATCCTCGGCGGCCTCACCCTTGCGGGAGACGTGGAGGACGTGCTTTAAGCATACTTGGGCGCGAGGCCCACTGCGCTCACGGCGTACGCACGGCCGCACGCCGCGCACTAAATTTCGCGATGGCCTGCCGCGTAATAGCAACTATGAAGATCCGATGTGGTGCAGTACGATGCGCACGCTTGAAGGGGGCCAGCAATGTCACGGTTGACGAAACTGTCCACGGATTCCACGGAGGTTGCGCCGAGCCGAGGACTGAGCCCCGAAGCGCGGGCCGACCTGCGAACGGTGGGGTATTGGATAACGCTGGGGGCGGGTGCAGGCGCTTCTGGAGGGTTGCTTATCGGCGGCATCGTCGGGCGGCTGGCGATGTTCGCGCTGCGGTTAACCTCGGACAACTCGGTACGCGGCATCGAGTCGGACGACGGTTTCACGATCGGTCAGTTCAACCTCCTGGACACACTGAACCTGCTTGCGGTTGGAACGGTAATGGGGACACTGGTGGGGCTGATCGTCGTCTTTGGGCGGCCGTTCTTCCCCAGGCGCGGCATGCCGATCGCATGGGGGCTGGCGGGGGCGGCAATCGGTGGGGCGCTGCTGGTGAATAGCGGTGGTGTGGATTTCAGGGCCCTGGGGCCGCACTGGTTCGCGGTGGCGCTGTTCATCGCCATCCCTGCGGTCGGTGCCGGGTTGATTGCCTGGCTCACCGAACTCTACCCGAAATTCTGGTGGCGAAACCGCAAGGCGACTCTTCTCGCCGCAATCCCGATCCTGCCGTCGGTTGTCGTTGTGCTGCCCGCGGTGCTTGCCATTTTTGTGGGCTTTCTCTGGTTCCTGGCCATGCAATGGCCTGCGGCCCGGACTCTCCCGGAGTGGATGCCTACCCGCGTGCTGGCGATCGCGGTGTTCGGCCTGATGGTGGTGCTAGGACTCCTTGACCTCGTGGGGGACACGCGTGCGATTGTCTGAGCTTAGACCTCGGCGA
>JBDSEP010000374.1:0-2786 GCA_039919985.1 Tepidiformaceae bacterium
GAGATTCGAATGTCTGTGCTGTTCTGCGCCTGGCGAAGGTTTTCACTTGCCGTGCACTCCTGGTCTGCGAGTCCCAGGCGGCGAGGGCGTGAACTCCTGCGTCAACGTTTCTGCTTCGGTCACGGGGTCGCCCCTCAGCCAGCGGCGGCCAGTCGCCGCAGCAATTGGACCGGCCGAGGACCCGGCGAGCAATAGGGGCAGGCCCTCGTTCGCGGACAGCTCCGTAACGAGGCTCGATTGGAATGACCAATCGGCGGCGAAGAGGACGATCAGCCGAGGTGTCAGGCTCTTGTGCACGCCCAGGAGTTCTTCGAACGGTGTGTCGGACCCGAGAAAGGTGATTCGCCAGCCCCTTCGGCGGAGCGCGAGACCGAAGAGGATGAGCGAGGTATCGTGGTATTCGGCCGAGGGGCAGGCGAGCAGCGCTCTAGGCCCGAAGCCACGATCCCAGCCTCTCGCAAGGCCCATCAGCCGCCCGCGGAGGACGTTTACCGAGAAATGTTCCTGGGCGACAGATACGGTCCCCTCTTCCCAATCATCCCCGAGCCGCCGCAAAGCTGGGAGCAAGAGGTCTCGTATCGCCGTGTCCAGGTCGAACTGGGAAAGTAGGAGGTCGAGTGCGGATTCCAGGGCAAGCTCATCGAAAGAGCGAAGGGCAACGTGAAGAGCGGCGGAAACTTCTTGAAGAGCGGTTTCGCTCTGGGTCGCCGCGCCCCCTTTCGTACTTTGGCCGGGCTCGAGAACCTGCCCGGCGGCTTCACTGGCGGAGAGGCCGGTCGCCAGGAGCCTGGTCATCGTTCGAATGCGGGCGACATCGTCGTCGTCGTAGAGGCGGAAGCCACCGGTGGTCCGGCGAGGTGTGAGGAGCCGGTAGCGACGCTCCCAGGAGCGCAGCACTTCCGCGGAGACGCCGGTCCGTTCGCTGAGGGCACCGATACGAATCAACATTGGATGGCAATCTATCACTCTGTACAGAATCTATGCAAACACTTGACATCTAATGTGCGCTAGTCCAAGTTTTGGTGAGGGCTTCGGCCCCAAGGCTTTAGGAAGAGCGCGGCGGTTGGCCCGCGCCGCCGCCCAAACGCCGTCCAGGGAAGGAACCGATCATGCGTATCGCCATCACCGGGAGTTCAGGACTCATCGGTAGCGCGCTTCGGGCACAGCTCGAAGCGGAAGGCCACCAAGCCGTACGGATCGTCCGGGGCGCGCCCAACAAGCCCGACTCCACGTGGGACCCAACGTCCGGCTGGATTCGTGAGGGCGCGTTCGAAGGGGTGGACGCCGTCGTACACCTCGCGGGCGAATCGATCGGAGAAGGTCGGTGGACGCCGGCGCGACGCAAGGAGCTGCTCGAAAGCCGCACTGTGCCGACGCGGCTGCTCGTCGCGCACCTCGCAGCGATGCCGACGCCGCCAGCCCTTGTTTGCGCCTCGGCGGTGGGCTACTACGGAGACCGCGGCGACGAGATCCTCGACGAACAGTCTGCACGCGGATCGGGATTCCTTTCGGATGTGACAGCGGCCTGGGAGCAGGCGGCGAACGGCGGGCGAGAGGCTGGTGTGCGCACGAGCATCGTCCGTTTCGGCGTCGTGTTATCGCGGGACGGTGGCGCATTTCCGCGGATGCTCCTGCCATTTCGATTCGGGGTGGGCGGGACGCTCGGGCGCGGACGGCAGTGGATGTCGTGGGTGACCCTGGAGGATGCCGTGCGGGCGGTAAGCCACGTGCTCACAGCCAACGGCGAGGGGACGTTCAATATCACCGCCCCCCAGCCCGTAACGAACCGGGAGTTCACGCGGGCGCTGGCGAAAGCCGTTCACCGGCCGGCGCTTTTCCCGGTGCCGCCGGTGGCGCTGCGCTTGTTGATCGGCGGAGCGGCCAACGAGCTCCTCCTGGCCAGCCAACGCGTGGGGCGCTCGCGACTCGCGGAGCTCGGTTTTCAGTTCCACCATGGCGACATCGCCTCAGGAATCGCTGCGGCGCTGAAGGGGCGGTCCTAACCATGCGATTGCACCGATTCAGCGCAACTCAGGTCCTGCCGGTTGGTCTGGATAGTGCCTGGGCTTTCTTTTCGAACCCACGCAACCTCCAACTCATGACGCCGCCCTCGCTCAACCTTGTACCGACTTGCGAGATCCCGGACGAAATGCATGCCGGGCTGATAATCACCTACAAAGTGAAGCCAGCGCCGGGTATCTCCGTGAACTGGGTGACCGAGATCACGCACGTCGTTGATCGCAAGTTCTTTGTCGATGAGCAGCGCTCCGGTCCGTACCGCTTCTGGCACCACCAGCACCACTTCCGGGCGGTAGCGGGCGGCACGGAGGCGCGCGACGTTCTGCACTATGCGTTGCCGCTTGGGCTTGTGGGCGAAATCGGAGGCGCTGCGCTCGTAAACAAGCGCGTCACGGGAATTTTCGAGTACCGTCGCCGCGCGCTGGAGCAGCGATTTGGGGCGCTCCGGCAGCCAGCGGAATCGGGGCGTGCGAATGCAGGCCCGGCGACCGTGCTCGGCCTCACCTGACGTAAGTTGGGTACACGTTGGAGGCCGGTGACGAGGAAGAACTGATGGAAGAGATTGTAGAACTGCTAGGTGCCGTAGAGGTACTTACTCCGACTAGCGAGAAGACCGAGCTCGGCTCTGCATGGAGCGACCAACCAGTGTTACTCGCGATGATTCGCCACTTTGGCTGACTCTTCTGCAAAGAGCAGGTCGCGCAGTTGTGCGACTACGTCCCGAGGATCCACGGCGCGGGTGCCGAGCTAATCATCCTGGGTAACGG
>JBDSEP010000384.1:0-4999 GCA_039919985.1 Tepidiformaceae bacterium
GGCGCGGCGATGCCCGGCCCACGTCGCCACGCCAATGGTGGCAACCACCGCGCCAATCGCGCCGACGGAGGAGAGCGCCCCAAGCCCGCCCGCGCCGACGTGGTAGACATCCTTCGAAATCGAGGGCAGGAAGGACTGATAGGGGAATCCGATCATTACGACCGAGAACGAGGTGAGGATGAGCAGGAGGATTGAAGGCCGGCTGCGCACGTAGCGCAGCCCCTCCACCATGTCGGCGAGCGGGGAGGGGCGGTTGGCGCGCCGCGGGTTGCCCTTTGGCAGGCGCAGCATGGTGACTGTCGCGAGCACGAATCCCGCCGTGGTCACGTAGTACACCCCGGCGATGCCGATCAACGGGATCGCGATCATCGCTCCCGCTATCGAGGGTCCAATGACTCGCGTGCTGTTCATGCTGAGCTGTTGAAGGACGACTGCGTTGCCCACCGCATCGCGCCCCACAAGGTCGCTAATGAACGCCTGGCGGGCCGGCCCGATGAAGGCGAATCCCGCGCCCTGCACCACGCCGGCGACGATTAGCATCCAATATTCGACCGCCCCGAGTTCGATCATCGTAGCCAGCCAGGCGGAGTTGATGGCGATCACCACCTGGCAGACAACCAACAGGTTGCGCTTCGGCAACCGGTCGGCGAGCACCCCGCCCCAGAGGCCGAGCAGGAGCTGGGGCACGCCGAAGGCGAGCATCACGCCGCCGAGCGCGCTGTTCTTTCCCGTCAGATCGTAGGCGAGGTAGCCGCGGGCGATAACCTGCATCTGCATGCCCAGGAAGGAGAAGAGCGTGCCCAGCCAGAGAATGCGAAATTGCTTCTCTTCCAGGGAATAGAACGTTCGGCGGAAGTAGGAGCGCAAGGCCTTACCTTCACGTGAGGGTTGGGTCTACCCTACCCTGCTCTCCGAGTCCGGGGAAGGGCCGTCCCCCCGAGAACGCCTGCTCCCCTAAAGCTTGTCGGTGCGCCGGAACAGTTCGTAGTCCACCTGGCGATGATGCAGGACGGCGCTCCCAATGATTCCCAGGGCGAGGACGATCCCGCCGATGATTGCGGTCGTGCCGTTGTCGTTCGCGGCGCCAATGGCCAACACAATCGCGCCCACCCCGGCGAGTATGCTACCCACGGCAGGAGCAACGTGGCCCTCTTCAGATTCATGAATTGCACTTAGTGCGGTACGGAACATCGATCTCTCTCCGGCGTTGAATTCGCGGGGAATGTAGCACAGGAACGGACGCCGGACGAAGGATGTTCAAACGCTGTTGCTACACTATGCCTGTGCTCATCGGACTCATCGCGGACACACATGGCGAACTGGCGGAGGATGCGCGCGCGGCGCTCGAGGGCTGCGAACTGATCCTGCACGCGGGGGATATCGGGTCGGGCGTCCTCGCCCGCCTCGAATCGCTCGCGCCCACCGTTGCTGTGCGCGGAAATAACGATCTCGCAGGGCCTGAAGCGCTGCTCCCGGAGGTCGCCTTCGTGGACGCCGCAGAGCAGCGCATCGCCGTGGTCCATCGCCTCGTCGATGCCCCGGCTGCGGACTTCGACATCCTCGTTTTCGGCCACTGCCATAAGCGCCACGACGACTCCCAGGCCGAGCGACGCTACATCAACCCGGGTGCGGCGGGCAGACGCGGCTTCCACCGTGCCCGCTCGGTCGCGCTATTGCGTATTGAAGAATCCGTGATCTGCGAATTCATCGACCTCGGCCCGCGGAACCAGCCTCGTTGAGGCGCACGAAGATCGTCTGCACGCTCGGCCCTGCCTCCTGCACCGCAGAGACGATCTCTGCCATGGTGCGCGCGGGGATGGATGTCGCGCGCCTGAACACCAGCCACGGGACGATGGCAGAGCACCTCGCGACCGTCACCCTCGTGCGCGAAGTCGCCCTTGCGGAGCGCAAGCCGGTGGGAATCCTGATGGACCTCTCCGGGCCGAAGCTGCGCACCGGGAACACGGAGGGCGGGCGTGCCCTCGCGCTCGGGGTGGGCGCTCAAACACGGCTGACCAACGCCACCGTGGCGGGCACCGAGGCCGAGTTCACCGTCGAGTACCCCCGACTCACCGACGATGTGGGCGCGGGCGACCGGGTGCTCCTCGACGACGGCAAGATCGAACTCGTCGTCACGGCAGTCTCCAGCGCCGGGCTGGAGTGCAGCGTGGTCAGCGGCGGGCTGTTGGGCGCGCATAAAGGCGTCAGTTTCCCGAACGCCAACCTCACGATGCCGGCGCTCACGGAGCGAGACCAGGAGTATTTGCGGGCCGGGGTCACCGCCGGTGTGGATTTTTTCGCTCTGAGCTTCGTGCGCGATGCCGACGACATCGTCCGGGCGCGAAACCTGCTCTCTTCGCTTGGCGCGGATACGCCGGTCATCGCCAAGATCGAGCGCCGCCAGGCCGTCGAAAACCTGGACGCCATCCTCGCGGAGGCCGACGGCGCGATGGTCGCCCGCGGGGACCTTGGAGTCGAACTGCCGCCGGAGGAGGTGCCCGTGCAGCAGCGGCGCATCATCGCCTCCGCCGGGAAGAACATGATCCCGGTGATCACGGCCACCCAGATGCTGGAATCGATGGTCGACTCGCCGCGACCCACGCGGGCCGAGAGCAGCGACGTGGCGAACGCGGTGTGGGACCTTTCGGATGCGCTGATGCTGAGCGAAGAGACCGCCGTTGGCCGCTACCCTGTGGAGACGGTGGCGATGATGGACCGCATCATTCGCCGCGCCGAAGAGGCCGCCAACGCCGAGACCGAGCGCATCACCTGGATGTCCCCCGAAACGGACGACCACTCCTATGTGGTGGCTCTCGCCGCCCGGCGAATCGTCGAATCGGACCCCAACATGCGAGCGGTCGTCTGCTTTACGCGCAGCGGCTACACCGCCTTCCTGCTGAGCAAGGTGCATCCGAACGCACCGGTTTACGCGGTCACTCCGAACGAAGCAGTCTGCCGACGCCTCTCGCTCGCGCGCTCAGTGATCCCTATACTAGGCCCGCTCGTGGAGCGCACGGATCAGATGCTTGAAGCGGTTGACCGTCTGCTCACTGAGGGCGCCTACGTGGCCGAAGGCGAAGAGGTGGTGGTGGTGGGCAGCATGCCGGTGCAGGCGGCCGGCACCACGAACTTTCTGAAGCTCCACCGCGTCGGCGAATCGATGGGCTGACGACAGCGAGAGCTCGCCTTCGGCACTCCGAGTGGGCTAGACCCGCTCAGCGACCAGGTCGCCCATCTTCAAGGTGTTCACAACCTTCGTGCCTGCGCCTGCGATATCGGGCGTGCGGTAGCCATCAGCGATCACCTGGTCGACTGCCGCCTCGATTGCCGCGGCCTCCTCCTCTCGCCCGAGGGAGAGGCGAAGCATCATCGCGCTGCTCAGGATCATGGCCAACGGATTCGCCTTGCCCTGGCCGGTAATATCTGGCGCGCTGCCGTGGATCGGCTCGTAGAGGCCGATGCCCGTGCCGTCCTTCTTGCGCTTCCCCAGGCTCGCCGAAGGCATCATCCCCATCGAGCCGGCGAGCATCGCTGCCTCGTCCGTGAGGATGTCGCCGAACATATTCTCAGTGACGATCACATCGAAGCTCGACGGCCTGCGAATGAGGTACATGGCGCAGGCATCCACGAGGATATGTTCGAGCGTCACCTCGGGGTAGAGCTTACCCACCTCGACCGCCACCTCGCGCCACATCTGGCCGGTGCGGAGCACGTTCGCCTTATCCACGCTGGTCACCTTCTTGCGCCGCCCCATCGCCAGCTGAAAGGCCACATGGCAGACACGCTCCACCTCTTTCGCGCTGTAGCGAAGGGTGTCCACGGCCTGCCGCCCGTCGGCGTTCTCCCAGCGTTTCTGAGGGCGGCCAAAGTAGAGCCCGCCGGTAAGCTCGCGGATGACGAGCAAGTCCGTCCCCTCAAGCACCTCCGGCTTCAACGTGCTTTCGTTGATCATGTGCGGGTTGATGCGCACGGGACGCAGGTTGGCGAACAGTCCGAGCTGCTTCCGCATTCCGAGAATCGCGTCCTCGGGCCGCACGGTGGCCTTCGGGTTATCCCATTTTGGACCGCCCACTGCGCCGAACAGCACCGCCGCCGAGCGCTTCGCCTTGGCGATGGCGTCGGGCCGCATGGCAAGCCCGTATTTATCGATGGCCGCCCCGCCGATCGTCTCTTCCTCGTAGACGAACTCGTGGTGGAAGCGCTTTTCTATGCGCGCCAGCACCTTTGTCGCCTCGGCCATCACTTCAGGGCCGATGCCATCGCCCGGGGTCAGCAGAATGGGAAAAGTTGCCATGCCCGCATCTTAGGGCCGCCGCTCGGCAGCCGCGACCGTTCCGCCGCGCCCCGTCCGATCCTCTAGACTCGCGTGATGACCATCGAACAACGCCTCCAGGAACTCGGACTGGCCCTTCCCGAGACTCCAACGCCGGCGGGCAACTACGCGACTGCCGTTCGTACCGGCAACCTCGTCTACGTTTCCGGGCACGGCCCGCGCCGGGTGGATGGCTCGCACGTCATCGGCAAAGTGGGCCGCGACCTGACGGCGGAGGAGGGTTACGCCGCCGCCCGAATCACCATGCTCAACTGCCTCGCGAGCCTTAAGGCGGAAGTTGGCGACCTCGAGAACGTGGTGCGCATCGTCAAGCTCCTCGGCATGGTCAACTGCACGGAGGAGTTCGATCGGCACCCCGAGGTGATCAACGGCGGCTCCGACCTCCTCACGGAACTCTTCGGCGAACGAGGAAAACATGCTCGCTCGGCGGTCGGCATGCAATCGCTGCCGCGCGGCATCGCCGTGGAGATCGAGTTCATCGCTGAGGTGCGCTAATTCGCGGCGGTGCTGCCTCACGGCCTACCGCCAGAGCATCGTGTCGCGGGCGATCGCCTGCTCGTCCGCGCTCTTCGCCGCCCAGGCCTCGAGTATCCCGGGCGGGAGGAGCGCGCGTGCTGCCGCCCAGCTGAGCGGCGGTAGATCGTTGAGCTGCTGCCGTTCCCGGAC
>JBDSEP010000009.1:0-14886 GCA_039919985.1 Tepidiformaceae bacterium
CACGGCGGCCGCCGTCCCCTGTCCGCGGTCGCGGTCCGCCTCATCCCCCAGCGTGAGGCCGAACTCGGTCTCGCCAAGGTAGGAATCGGCGTGGTAGTACATGACGTTGCCAATGTGGCGGCCACCTTCAACGATGATCGAAAAGAACTCCATCTCCGGTCGCCCAAAGGCGAGTTCGGATTCGACCTGCTTGAGGAACGCTTCGAAGCTCTGCTGCAACGCCGACTCGCCGTCGTATAGAGCGTTTGCGGGGTTCGTTCGCCAGCGGTAGTCATCCGCCGCATCGTCCCGAAGCTTCCGCCGGATACTCACTCTCGGTCCGGAAGCGACCACGAGATGTTGGTAGTGCGCCCCGGTTGCCGCAGTCACGCGACTTCCTCGATCCGGCGTAGCGCTTCATCGAGGATGCCCTTCTCGTCCCCGTACTTCAGCATGCGCCGAGCGCGTTCACCGGGAACCCATTGCACGTCATCAAACTCGTGGTCGTGGTTCGCCGTGTTTCCACCTATTGGGCGCATCAACCAGTGGTGGACGAACTTGTGGTAACGAATTCCACTATCCGTGAACCAGTACTCGATTGTGCCCAGCCGTTCTCCACGCTCCACCAGAAGTCCCGTCTCTTCCCGCACCTCGCGCTCCGCCGTCTGCTCCATCGTTTCATCGCCATCGGGCGTGCCCTTTGGCAGGCACCAGAGACGGTCTGCCGAGCGCCCGCAAAGTACCACTTCCACCTCACCGGCATCGGTTCGGCGCCAGACGACTCCCCCTGCCGAGACGGCATCGTGGATGGGTAGCCGCCGGCTCACTCCTCGTCCTCATCGTCGTCCCGGGCCACTCCGGAGCCGAACTCTGCGGCGACTTCGAGGGCGTCGGCGATCGCCTCCGCGTACTCTGGTCCGGCCTCGGCCGCGAAGACGTTGATGGCGACCACTGCATCGGGAGTGCCGACTTCGCCGAGCGCCGCAATGGCCGCGATCACCACCTCCGGGTCGTCGTCTGCGAGCAGGTTCGCCAGCGGCTCAATTGTCTCTTCCGAGCCGATCTGCCCGAGCGAGAGAACGGCGGCGAAACGGAACTCCGGGTCATCGGAGTAGAGCTGCTCCATCAGGTAGTCGAGCCAGCGCTCGTCCGCCGAGTCACCCATCGCCACAACAGAGGCGAGCCGCACGCCGCGCTCCTCGTCGTTATAGCGGGCGGCAATCAGTTCGCTCACCATCGGCAGGGAGCGCACGCCGATCGATTCCAGGGCGGCGGCCCGCAAGGGTGACGGGGTGTCCGCGGCCTCTGCGAGTACATGGAGCTCCGCGATCACCCGGTCTCCGAGTTCGGCGTCGAACTGTTCGAACTCACGCAGTACGACGAACTGGCGCAACGAGGTTGCCGCCGCCGCTCGGACGTCCGGGTCATCGTCGCTGCCGAGCGCCTTGAGCAGACGCGCGGCGACTTCTCGCACGGGCGATTCCCAGAGCGAGGCGGCCGCTTTCCGGCGCACCTCCGCGCTTTCATCACCGAGTCCCACGAGAGCGAGTTGCGTGAAATCGAGTTCGACGCTGTCTTCGGAGAGGTCGCTCGCCCGTTCGATGAGCTTCTGACGCGTTTCCACCGGGATCGCAGGCCAGGCGTCGCGCACAAGGGCAACGTCTGTACGCCCCAGGTCCGAAAAGGCGGCGAGGCTCGCGGCAGGCGGTTCTTCACCTCGCACCAGCGATTCGATGATCACCGGTAGTTGCTTCTGAGGAGCGGCAGCCATGGGGTTCAGTGTATCACCGGGCATCGGTCGTGGGCCCCGAACGCTATCCGGTTGCTGGTCGGTCGCCGCCGCTACCGATGCGCGGCTCCGTGCCGGCCAGCAATCGGCGGATGTTCGGCAGATGCTTATATTCGATGAGCAGCGCTGCGAACACCGCTTCGGCGGCGAAGGGCGCTGGCTGCCAGCCGACAATCGCTGCCACCACGACAATGCCCGCGGCGAGCGGCGTGCCAAGCACAGACATCAGCGATACGTATCGGGTGGGGATAACGAGCGCCGCCCCGATGAGCGGGAAGAAGAGCGCCAGGAGCGGGGTGAGGCCGAGCACCGCCCCGAAGGCGCTTGCTACGCCACGCCCCCCGCGGAAGCCCGCGAAGATGGGCCAGATGTGGCCAACGACAGCCGCGCCGGCACCGGCGGCCGCCACGCCGTCGTCGTGAAAAACGAAGCGACCTACGAGCGCGGGCAGTGCACCTTTGGAGATATCGCCGATCATCACCAGCGCCGCAGCAGTCTTGCCGGCTGTCCGCAGCACGTTGGTCGTGCCCGTCTTGCCGCTGCCGGAGTCGCGGATATCGCGGTGCAGGTAGAGGTAGCCCACCAGGAGTCCGAACGGGATGGACCCGAGCAGGTAGCCGAAGACGATGTTCGCGAGATACTGCCCGATCACGGTCGCGAATCATCCTCCGCTCGCGCTTTGTAGACCATCTTTATGGCCGTCCCTTCGAAGTCGTAGGCCTCGCGCAGCCGCCGCTCCAGGAAACGCTTATAGCTGAAATGCACGAGCGCGGGGTCGTTCACGAAGAGGATGAAGGTCGGCGGATCGATCCCCGCCTGGGTGGTATAGAAGAGCTTGAAGCGTCGATTCTGGACGAGCGGAGGGACGTGTTCGCGAGTGGCGCGCGAAAGCAGCGTATTCAGTTCCGCCGTGGGGATTCGCAGCCGCCGGGCCTTGCGAACGGTGGCGGCTAACTCCAGGAGCTTCTCCGTCCCGCGCCCTTCGAGCGCCGAGATGAAACAGATGACCGCCCATGGGACAAACTGCAGGCGCGTACGCATCTGCCGTTCGGACCAGGTTTTCCGCTCCTCTTCGTCCTCCCAGAGATCGATCTTGTTCACTGCGATGATCAGGCCCTTGTACTCCTCGAGGGCGATGCCGCTGATGTGCGTGTCCTGCGAGGTGACTCCCGCGGAGCCATCGATCACGAGGACGGCCACGTCGGCGCGCTCCACGGCGCTACGCGTGCGCATGACGGAGTGGCGCTCCACTCCCTTGCCCAGCTTTCCGGGCCGCCGCACGCCAGCGGTGTCTACCAGCAGGAAAGGCCCCTGGGGCGTGTCGATCTCCGTGTCGACGGCGTCTCGCGTGGTCCCGGCGACGTCGCTCACGATCACCCGCTTCTCGCCAAGGATAGCGTTGAGCAGCTGAGATTTTCCCACGTTTGGACGGCCGATGATCGCGACGCTCACACGGTCGCTTTCAACGAGCGGCTCCGTGACCGGCAGCTTCGCTACCACGTCGTCCAACATCAGGCCCACGTTCACGTCGTGAAGGGCGCTGACCGGGGTGGCGTCCCCCAGGCCGAGCGTGGCGGCCTCCGCGATGCCCGTCGACTCGCGCCGTTCGTTATCGGCCTTTGTGGCGATCACCATCGTCGGCCGGTTGGCGCGCCGAACGACATCCGCCATGTCGTAGTCGCTCGCCGTCAGGCCGTCACGGGAATCGAGGCAGAAAAGGACCAGTGCAGCACCCGCCATCGCGACCTTGATCTGCTCCATGATCAGCGGGGCATAAACGTTCTCCGCGTCCGTTTCGAACCCACCCGTGTCGATCAGGCGGAAGCGCACATCCTGCCACTCGACATCCGCCTCAACCCGGTCACGGGTGGTGCCTGGCTCATCTTCGACGATCGACTTTCGTTCGCCGATGACACGGTTGAAGAGAGATGACTTACCGACGTTTGGCCGACCGACGATAACGACGCGCGGGAGAACGGACGTGGCGGTCATGGCGTCACAGCCTTGAGGACGATGACAACCGGGTCCACGGGCTCGACCTTGATGTTCAGGCCTGGCGGAGGCACCACCACGACGGGGTAGGTCGCGGTGCCAACTGCGCCGCCCGCGAGAGATACGGTCACCTTGAAGGCGGAGGGGAGCAGGTCCTTGATCACTGAGAGAGGGCCGGAGACCCGAATATCGGCGGTGAATCCGGCGCCGCTGGTGTCGCGAACGAGGCCAGCCGGCGGGGGCCCGATATCGGGCGCGATGAAGAAGGTGACCGCGCCGCAGGGGACACCGGTACCAACGCTGCACTCGATCGGCTTTATCTCGACTTTCACGGTCACGCTGCGCCGATCGAGGAACGTGTTTGGAGGCTGATCGATGTTCCGCGTCACCACCACATCCGATTTCGCACCGGAGACGTCCACGCGCTCCGTGGAGAGACCGAGCTGAATACTGCCAACGGCGGTGGTCGGCCCGTTGAGCACGACGCTCGCCGGCTCGGAGGTGATGTTCACGATACGGTAGCCCGGCGCTGGCACGCCAAAGATCGCCGGAGTGACCGAGAGTGTCCGCTGCACGAAAGTCTGTTCGATCTTGATCGTCACGCGGGCCCGCGATTGGCTTAGCTTCACGGTCACGTCACTGCCGCTCTCGGTCCGGGGCGTCAGGTCGCCATCGGCGACCAGCGTTTCGCTGCGGGTACCGGCAAGGTTCACCACGAGTTCGGCATTTTTCACGGTACTTACAAGCTCCGGGGCGCCGCGCACGGTAACGAACGCGGGCTCGACGGCGGGGTCAGCGTCCGGCGATTCCCGGTATCCGGCGGGAAGCTCTCCCGTACGGCGAATGATCACCGGCACCTCTTTACTCTGCGCCTCAACCACCGTAACGCGCATCGTGGATGGGGTCACGCCTAGCACGCGCACGCCATCTCGCTTGCTGGTCGCGCGAACGGGGAGCGAGGCCGGTGGACCGCCCACCTCGACTCCCGCCAGGTCGACGTACACCTCGAAGTCTTCGCGGCGCAGATTCGTGAAATCCCCTTTGCGAGCGTCCACAGTGAGGCTCACCGGCACCATATCGCGCACGATGAAGTCGTTATTGTTCTTGACGATAGCCTCAAGTGTGCCGGGGTCGCGCGGGAAGCGCCCCTCTATCCTCGGGTTCTCCACATCCTGGATGACGAACCAGATACCCATCGCCGCTACCAGGCTGAAGAGCCCGAGCGCCCAGTGCTGGTAGAGGCTGCCGACGGAGCCGAAAACCAACCTGCGGACGAGACGCAGCCGCGTCGCAGCGCTCAAACCGGTATGCCTCCATGGCCATTGCGGCCCGCCGCATCTGCGCTGGCTGGCTCCAGGAGCCGCTCAAGCACCGCACGAAGCCTACGCTCATCGGCAACGTGGGTAAGGCGACCGTGCAGGGCCACGCTAATGTCGCCGGTCTCCTCCGAGACCACCACGGTGAGGGCATCCGTCTGTTCAGTCACGCCGATGGCCGCCCGGTGGCGGGTCCCGAGAAATCGTTCATCGGCGCTCAATTCGCCAGCGAGCGGAAGCACGCAGCCAGCAGCCACCACGCGGTCTTCGCGCAGAATGACCGCCATGTCGTGGAGTGGAGAGTTCGGGTAAAAAATGCCCGCTAGCAGTTCTGGGGAGATTCGCGCGTCGACCGGCACGCCCGTCTCGATAATGTCCCCCAATCCCGTGCCTCGTTCGATAACGAAGAGACCGCCATGGCGTTCGGCGGACATCCGTTCGGAGGCCTTAACCACGGAGTCGATAACGTCTTCGTAGCGCCGCGAGCTGAGCCAGCCCTGCACGCCAGTTCGCCCGAGGCGATCCAACGACCGCCGAATCTCTGGCTGGAAAACGATGGCCGCCCCCACGAGCAGCGCCGTAAACGAGTTCTCCACGAGGAAGTTGATGACGGTGAGATCGAACAGCCGGCCGAGGACGACGAAGACAAGCAGCAGCGCCAGGGCGCCACGCAGCTGCGTCATGGCACGAGTGCCAGTGAGCAGCCGCAGGGTGGAGAAGATGACAGCCGCTATCAGCAGCACGTCGAGCGCGCTGGAGAAGCGGAATTGGTCGAGGATTTCGCGAATGTGGGTTGTATCGGGCATAGCGAACACGCGCGGGCGGGCGCGTGGCAATCATACCCGTTGGGACCGCGAGCACTGGTTTAGACGCCGAGACCGCCGGTTTTCCCGAGCAGGAAGGCCACGACGGCAGCCTGTGCCCATACGCGATTCTCGGCCTGGTCGAAGATGATCGAATGCTCGCTCTCCATCATCTCGTCCGTGATTTCGTCGCCACGGTGCGCCGGGAGGTCGTGCATCACGAGGGAGCCCGGGGCGGCCTGATCCATTAACGCACGATTGAGCTGGTAGCCGGCAAAGTCGATACGCCGGCGCTCCGATTCTCGTTCCTGGCCCATGCTCGTCCAGACATCGGTATAGACCGCCTGTGCGCCGCGTACGGCCTCTGCCGGGTCCGTGACGAGCGTCAGCTTGCCGCCGGAGGCTGCGGCGCGAACGCTTGCCTCCGAAATCACGGCCTCGGGGAGCATGTAGCCGCGCGGTGCCGCCATTCGCACATCCATTCCCAGCGCTGTGGCAGTGAGCACAAGGCTGGCGGCCACGTTGTAGCCGTCCCCGACGAAGGCGATCGACTTGCCTGGGAGGTCGCCGACTTTCTCCTGAACGGTGAGCAAGTCGGCGAGCGCCTGGCAGGGGTGCTCCTCGTTCGTCAGGGCGTTGATCACCGGGATGCCGGAGTGCTCCGCGTACTCACTAACAATGGCCTGGCCGAAGGTCCGCACGGCCACGATATCGACGTAGCGGGCGAGTACCCGGGAGACGTCCTTGATTGCCTCCCGTTCGCCGAGACCAACCTCCTGAGGCGCGAGGTAGATCGTCTCGCCGCCGAGGTGGCGCATCGCTACCTGGAAGCTCACGCGCGTGCGCAGGGAAGGTTTTTCAAAAACGAGCGCGAGTTGGCGCCCTTCGAGCACGCGCTCCGGGCGAGCCTTCAACCTGGCCGCGACTTTCAGAACGTAGGCGGTCTCCTCGGCGGAGAGGTCCGCAGAGGAAAGCAGATGGCGGGGCGGTGTAGACATGCGCGACAGTATAGCCGAGCGGCACTGAAGGCCCGGGCTAATTGGTTAGGCCAGACGCAAGGGAGCGAGCTATCTGCCTTTCCACTCCGGATCCCGGTGCTCGAGAAACGCCCTTACGCCCTCGCGGAAGTCTTCGCTGGCGAACATGCGATTTATGGTCTCGGTGCTATCGGCGAGGTGGTCCATGGGGTCGCGCGTGAGGCTGCGGTAGAGAAGCCGCTTGACCTCCGCTGTGGCCAACGGGGAGCCTCTCGAAACCGAGTGAGCGAAGGACACCGAGCGTTCACGCAGCTCTGCATCTGGCACCACCTCCATCACATATCCGATCTCCTTGGCGCGTGCCGCACCGATTACCTCGCCCGAGTAGAGCAGCTGTGCAGCGTGTTGGAGCCCCACGATGCGTGAGAGGAGCCATGTGCCGGCAGCAGTGTCCGGTATGAGGCCCCGGTGGACGAAGACCCAGCCAAAGCGTGCCGATTCCCCTGCAATGCGAAAATCGCACTGCGAGGTGAACTCCACGCCCACGCCCACGGCAGCGCCATTGACGGCCGCGATGGTGGGCTTGGCGATGGAGGCGAAAGTCCACGGCGCAGGGCGAGCCTCTTCGTATGCCTTCCCGTAGCCTTCCGCGCGACCGGCGTGAGGTGGGCTGTCGGAGAGTTGCTGGAGGTCCGTCCCGGCGCTGAAGGCGCGCCCCACGCCCGTTAGAACCACCGCCCGGACTCGGTCATCGCTGCCGGCACGCTTCACGGCGTCTTCGATCGCGGCGAGCATCTCGTAGGTGATAGCGTTCATCTTTTCGGGACGGTTGAGGACCATCAGCCCGATGCTGCCGTCGACGGTGTACTCAAAATCTGCCAACGGACACCAACCTTTTGTGCGAGAGGCATTCTGGCATACCGCGGAAGCGCGCAGCGATGGCCCTCAAATGCGTGAGGAGACGATAGGGCGCGCGCATGCCGAAAACAACGGGCATCCTTCCGCGGAACGCCGTTCGCCCCGCGCGAAGGGACCGCGATGGGAAGTCGGGCTAGCCGCCGCCACCCACCGCACCGACCGCTTCGGCGGAGTGATCCAGGGCCGGGCTAACCGTTGCGCCGTGCGCGCGGCTGCCCTTTTCGGCGACGCGATAGATGAGCCCGGTCCCGCTCGCCAGCTTCAGTTGGGCGTGCAGGGCTGGGAGGCTCGCGAAGAAGAACGTGATGACGGCCATGAGGGGCCAGATCGCGAATCCCGCGATGAACGAAGCACGCGAGACGTACGCCGGGCGAGGCCCGCGCACCTTAACTTCGATAACGATCATGGCGATCAGGGGAATGAGGCAGAAGTAGACCAACGCCCCTGCGGGGTTGAGGTTCATCATACCTCCGACCGGGTTCGAGAAGTCGCCGTGCGCCATCTCGCTGAGATGCCAAGTGGGGCCCGGGAATGCCTGCAGCCAGCCCATTCGGAACGGGTTTACCCACCAATCCGGCATATTCGCTCCAAGGAACTTGGTTGCCATGATCGGGAAGATGTTGCCGAGCGTGATGATGTACCACTGCGACATCCAGAGTGAGTGAACTTTCGTCACCGCCCCGGTCAGCAGGAACTTTCGCTTTCGGCTGAGGGGAGACTGCTTGTTCATGCTGGAACGCCAGGCGAACGGGATGTCGCTTGCGCCCCAGGCATGGCGCACGCTCTGGGCGTAGTGCGCGCGGAGCGTTTTCACATACCCATCGGTGAGCACGCAGTCGTTGCCGAGCGGCAGGTAGAGCGAATCTACGTGGACTCGGTCGCCCAGCGTGAAGCAGCACTTCAGGTAGATGTGCCAGTCCTCCGGAATGACCTCTTCGTCCCAATAATCCACCTCGTGGAGCATGCTCCAGCTGAGGGAGTAGCAGGAGGTGGGAAACTTTACGCTGCCGGGCATCACGAGGTTGGAGAGCCGGTTGATCCCTGAGAGGCCATCGGGAATGCGAAGGGGCGCGGGAATGTCCCAGATGTTGTTGGAGTTGAAGATGGTGGGCTGCCAGAAGGTTCGGTGACGGTCCGGCGCCGTGAGGAAAAGGTAGTTCAGCGCCTCAAAATGGTTGGGGTGGAATACGGCATCAGCATCGCAGCTGGTGATGGAGTAGCGGGCGAGGTCATCGCCGCCGTCCTCGATAAGGCGGATGTGCGCTTCACGCGCGGCCCAAGCTTCGTTGGAGCCCTTGCCCGGCGTCTCGTTCGGTAGCCCCGCAGGATGGTAGGTGGCGAACATGTCCGCGAACTGGTTGCGATACTTCATGACGAGTTTCGCCGCTTTGGCGCGAGCGGCGGGCTCGCGCGCTTCCATGGCCATTACGACGACCACCTGGCTGGCGTTTCCCTGGGCCGCGAGGGCATCGAGCGTCCGCGACAGGCCTTCCTCGGATTCCTTGTAGTTGGGAATGATGACCATGTGGCGCGGCCAGGACCACTTCTCGGCGCCGGGGTTATCCGGCAGCCATTCGCAATATTTGGCGATCCAGTTGGTGGCCTTCCACTGCTTGATTCGGCGCAGCCCGATCAGGCAGGAGATCGCGACCGCATAGGAGCGTACCAGCCAGTAGGCGAAGAATGCCACGATTCCCACGGCTAGCACCTGCGGAGCCCAGTACGGGGCCCAGAAAATGGATGACGCCAGGAAGAGTGAAAGCGTGACCGGAAGGAGATTCCAGAGTCGTTCGCGCAGCGGCGTGGAGGCCGTGAGCGGGAGATTGACCGGGGTTTGGGAGGGGGTCACGAAGGGGATCTGGCGCGGAGAGCGGAGAGCCATGGGAGAAGATCCTGCTGAACGAGGGTCTTCCTACGCCGCCGAGGTTAGCTGTCGGGCTACGGCCGGAGATAGCCGGTCCGCCGTCGCCGCAACCTCCAAATGGAAGCCGGGCCCTTGCGGATTCGCCCCGAAAACTGGTTCCCCCGTCCCGCTTGCGCGGACTAGGCGCGCGATTGCTCGCAAGAGCATCCTTAGGGCACGCGGGGTGTGTGTCAAGACCGGCGTGTCAGTCTGCGACTACGTCGCGGGGCCGCCGGTTCCACTCTCAGGATTGCGGGCGACATTCAAGGGGCGGAAACCCGCGCAGATTGTCACGGGAATTTGAGGGTACTTGCGGTACCGCGTGTCCGTTGCCGCCAGCGCACACAGCCAGAAAACCGATCCCTTCCCGCTGCGAACGCGGCGAGCGTAGCCACAGACGGAGCAGAGCCCAACGCGCCGATCGATAGTCGGCATGCTCAGTCGCTGAGCATCTTCAGGGCGAAATCCATGTTGCTCTTCATCGAAGGCCGCATCTCCTCCCAGTGGGGGTCGTCCCGCTTGCCGCGGCGGTGAAGCATGAGGTTGAAGCCGCTGATGATGGCAAACTTGTACATGGCCAGCGCCTTGAACCAGCGGATATCGCCGACCTCGTCACCGTAGGCCTCGCGGTAGAACGCTTCGAGCTCATCGGAGTGCGGCATTAGGCCGCTGACGGCGCCTGCGTGGGCCCACGCCTCTGGCTCGTTGAAAGCGCAGATCCAGCCCACGTCGTTGAGAATCGCGCCCTGGCCACAGAGCTCCCAATCGATTACCGCCAACAGCTGCGCGTTCTCCGAGAACATCATGTTCGCGAACTGGAAATCGCCGTGATAAAGCGCGATGCGGGCACCCGCTGGAATCCTTTCGAGGAGCTTCTGACGGACCGTGGGTTGGAGCGCGAGAAGCTCCTGGTCCGCGGCCTTCTCGTAGAAGCGGTCCCAGCGGGTGACGTCGAATTCGAATCCCCAGAAGTCGCCGAGGTAGGGGCACCGGGTGGCGGCGTCCACCTTATGGATGCCCGCGAGGGCCGTCATCGCCTGGACCGCCATGCTACGCCGCTGTGCCTCATCGAAACCCAACGCGTAGTCGCCCCGAAGCACATCACCTTCGATGCGAGGAACGATGAAGTAGGGCCTCCCGAACCACTGGAGGTCGTCTCCCGCCCAGATGACGGGAGCGTGGGGCACCGTGGTTTCATCGAGCGCTCGGAGGGCGCTGACCTGGCGGAGCACGTCGGCGGTGCCTTCGTGCTTGACGTTCGGCGGGGGCATACGCAGGAAGTAGCGGCGAAGCTCGCCCTCCGTGGAGACGTCGAAAAGGTAGGAGAAACCGGCGTGTCCCGGACCGGGCTCGAGGGACACGACCTTCGCGAACGGGTCCGCCAAATGGGTGCGGCTGAAGATCATCAACTGGTCTTCGATTTCGTCCAGCGGGTCCATGGCTTCCCCTCCTTCGGCCAACGACCAACTCCTACCTCAACCCCGAGGGTGAAGCGCCGGTCGAGTCCTCTGCCGCAGACCTACACTCCGAAGTCCCAGCGGTTGCCGGCCTTGAAGCTCTGGAGGATGCGGCGAGAGACCACCATGCGGTGGGACTCGTCCGGGCCGTCGTAGATGCGGGCGGCGCGGGCGTTGCGGTACATCCCTTCGAGCGGCGTGTCGCCGGAGACTCCGCGCGCGCCATGCACCTGGATGGCGCGGTCGATCACGTCGTGCAGCACCTTTGCACCAAAGAACTTGATGGCCGAGATCTCCACCCGCGCTTCGTCGCCGGTATCGATCTTGGCGGCGGCGTTAAGCGTGAGTAGACGGGCGGCCTGGATCTCTACGTAGGAATCAGCGATCCAGTTCTGGACCGTCTGCTTTTCGGAGAGCGTGCTGCCGTAAACCTCACGCACGAGCGAGTACTCGACCATGATCTCGAATGCGCGCTGCATCTGGCCGAGCCATCGCATGCAATGGTGAATGCGACCCGGACCGAGGCGGCGCTGGGCGATACGGAATCCGCCGCCCGCCTCGCCGAGTGTGTTGGTGATTGGCACGCGGACGTTGTTGTAACGAATCTCGGCGTGCGAGCCGTCGGTCTCGCCCATCACGGGAACGGGGCGAATGAGTTCGAACCCCGGCGTATCACTGGGAACCACGATCTGGCTCATCCGGCGGTGCGGGGGCTGGTCGAGTTCGGTGGCACACATCACGATCGCGAAGGTCGCACCTTCACCCTGGCTGGTGAACCACTTGTGCCCGTTAATCACCCACTCGTCGCCGTCGCGGACCGCCTTGGTCTGCAGGTTGGTGGGGTCGGCGCCGGAGACTTCAGGCTCGGTCATCGAGAAGCAAGAGTAGATATCGCCGTTGACGAGCGGCTTCATATACCTCTCCTGGAGCTCCTTGTTGCCGAACTGCCAGAGAATCTCGGCGTTCCCGGAATCCGGTGCCTGAGAGCCAAAGGCCATCGGCGCCACGCCGCTGCGGCCAAGAATTTCGTTCATGTAGACGTAGGGCATGAAGCCGATGCCCATGCCGCCGGCTTCCGCTGGCAGGTGCGGCGCCCACATGCCCATCGCCTTCGTCTTGGCCTGCAGCTCCTTCATCCGGGCTATCCCCTCGGGGTTTCGCCGCGGGTTGTGCTCGTGAAAGAACCCCTCGTTGGGGTAGACGTCCGACTCCATGAACGAGGTCAAACGACCACGCAGGTCGTCGATTTCATCTTTGGACAGCTTTCGGTCGGTGCCGTGGGCGGGAGCGGTCATCGGGAGCCTCAGTTCAACGCGTAGTGCTGAGACTCTAGCGCTAAGGGGCGCGCCCTACCAGCATCATGCGGTTTCGGGGTCTTCGCCGGCGCCGTGGTAGTGGTGCACATGGTGTCGCCCGCGGCGGCGGCCCACCAATCCCGCGAGCAATCCGTGATTCGGTGCGAAGACCAGGGCGATAAGGAACGCGGCGGTTGCGGTGAGCACGATGGTGGCGCCACCGGCCGTGGCCGCGTGGTAGGAGATGAAGAGCCCGGCGACCCCGCTGGCGATGGCGATCAGCACACTCGCCACCATCATCCGCCCCAGCCGATCTGTCAGCAGCCTGGCCGTCGCCGGGGGCGTGACAATGAGCGCGAGAATGAGGATATTCCCCACCGTCTGCAGGCTGACCACTATGGTGGCCGAGACCAGCAACAAGAGGAGGATATCAAGTGCGAACACCGGGTACCCGGCGGAGCGCGCCATGGTGGGATCGAACGCCACCAGCGTGAACTCCTTGAGAAGCGCGAGAGTCACGGCGACCACGATGATGGCGACGACAAGCGTTGCCCAGACATCGGAGGAGGAGACGCCGAGGATGTTGCCGAAGAGGAGCGAGCCGAGGTCCTTTCGAAAGCCGCCCTGGCGAGAAATGATCACAACGCCAAGAGCGAAGAAGGCGGCAAAGATCACACCGATGGCGGAGTCCTCGCTGACTCTGCGGCTCCGGGAGAGGATGCCGATGCCCAGGGCTGTGATCAGCCCGAAGGCGAAGGCGCCGATGAGGATGCTCCGGCCGCCGATGTAGGAGAGCACGACCCCCGGAAACACCGCGTGAGCAAGGGCGTCTCCGATGAAGGCGAGCCCGCGCAGCACAACGAAGCAGCCTATGAGCCCGCAGAGTGTGCCTACAATCGTCACTTCGATGAGTGCGCGCTGCATGAACGGGTAGGAGAGAGGTTCCGTTAAGTAGTTCAAGCACCCGCCTCGAAGACCGCAACCTGCCCGCCGAAGGTGGCGCGCAGGTTTTCCGCGGTGTAGGTGGTGGCGGTTGGTCCGAACGCCACCATGCGGCGATTGAGGCAGAGCACCACGTCCGTCGTCAGTTGCACCTCCGCAAGCTCATGCGTGGCGATCATGACAATGATGCCGCTCGCCGCGAACTCCCGAATGGTGTCGTGGAAGATCGCCCGGTTGGTGACGTCCACGCCGGTGAAAGGCTCATCGAGGAGTACGAGCAGCGGCTCCTGCACCATGGCGCGGGCGAGGAAGATCCGCTGCTGTTGGCCGCCGCTGAACTGGCTGATATGCCTCTCGCCCATTCCGGCGAGGCCCAGCCGCTCGAGCGCCGCTTCCGCCATTCGTCGGTCGGTAGCGCCCGGTCGCCGAAGCCAGCCTTTCGAGCGGTAGCGCCCCATCAGCACGACGTCCAGCGCGGTAACTGGGAAGTCCCAGTTCACCTCTTCGCGCTGGGGGACGAACGCGACCTGCGAGGCGCGGGAACGGATCTCTGCGTCGCCCAGCCGGATCGATCCGCGAGAGATGGGGAGCACCCCGGCGATCGCCTTCAGGAGGGTGCTTTTGCCGCTGCCATTCGGCCCGATGACGCCCGCAATCGTGCCGGGACGTATGTCGGCAGTAACGCTTCGCAGGGCCACGCTGGAGCCGTAGCTCGCCTCGATGTCGCGGAGGTGCAGAGAGTGATCGGCGGGGGCGGACTGCGTGCCGCTCACCTCAGGGCCTCGGCAATCTTGCGGGCATTGCTAACCAACATGCCCTCAACGGTCTCAGCACCCGAACCGGGCTTGCCGAGAGAATCGGCGTACAGGTTGTCCACGATTTTGACGCCAGTGTCTTTGCTGATGCCGCGCGCGACCTTCGGGTCGATCTCCTCTTCAGCGAAGATCGCCTTGACGTTCTCTCTCCGAATGATGTCTTGCAGGGCCGCCAGGTCCTTTGCCGAAGGTTGCGCTTCCGAAGAGGTGCTGGGGATAACGGCCCCGA
Source organism: Tepidiformaceae bacterium (assembly GCA_039919985.1). Lineage (GTDB taxonomy): Bacteria > Chloroflexota > Dehalococcoidia > Tepidiformales > Tepidiformaceae > PNKC01. Next base: position 14,416 of record JBDSEP010000009.1, read on the forward strand.
CGAAGGTGAGGCCGTAGGCTCGCAGGAAATAGCCGAACGCATCGTGGTTGGTGACCATCTTGCGGTTCGCTTCCGGAATGGAGCTGATGAGTGCGCGGGCTTCGGCGTCGGCCGCATCGAGCTTCATGTAGTAGGCCTGGGCGTTGGCGGTGAACGCACTGGCGCCAGCAGGGTCGGCGGCGCTCAAGGCGCCCACAATGTTGTCGACCATGATTCGCACGTTCTTTGGGTCGTGCCAGACGTGCGGGTCGGGGAAGCCGCCCTCGGCACTCGTAAAGGTGCTGATGCCCTTTGTGACCACAACGACTTCCTTGGTACCGCCCGCGCTCGCGATGGACTTGTCCAGCCAGTCGTCGAGGCCAATCCCGTTCTTCAGGACGAGCGCAGCGCCGTTGATTTTTTTCAGCGCGGAGGGGTCCGGTTCGTAGTCGTGCGCGCTGCTTCCGGCCTGCAGGAGTGTGGAGATCTGCA
>JBDSEP010000078.1:0-2683 GCA_039919985.1 Tepidiformaceae bacterium
ACCTACGGCCAGGCGAACCGTGCGCAGCAGAACGAAAACGCTCCGCGACAGCCCGCCTCTGAGCGAGGGCGAGCGAACTCGCGCGGTACGGCGGAGTTTGCCTCCTCGTCTTCGGACCGGGTACGGGCGCCGAAGCACACGGCCTGGGGCCGTCGCGAAAACTAGCCCTTCGGATCGAAGGTAGGGAGCCGCCGTATGCGTTTGAGTGTGCTTGATCAGTCGCCCATTCGCAGCGGTGGCAACGCCACAGATGCGATCCGCGAGACGCTCACGCTAGCCGAAACGACCGATCGTCTCGGCTATGCGCGTTACTGGCTGGCAGAGCATCACGGCTCAAGCGGGCTGGCGTCCGCGAGCCCCGAGATCCTGATCGAGGCGGTCGCCTCGCGCACGGCGCACATCCGCGTCGGTTCGGGCGGAGTGATGTTGCCGCATTACAGCCCACTGAAAGTGGCTGAAAGCTTTCGCATGCTCGAGGCGCTGCATCCGCGGCGCATCGACCTGGGAGTGGGGCGCGCTCCCGGGAGCGACCGGCTGACGGCTCACGCATTGGCGGCTGGCCTCGGACGGCCGGGGATAGACGCCTATCCCGAGCAGCTCATGGACCTCTACGGCTACCTTTCGAACAGCCTGCCCGAAGAGCACGTCTACAGCCGCGTGAAGGCGATGCCCGAGGTGTCGACGATGCCCGAACTCTGGGTGCTCGGTTCGAGCGATGCGAGCGCACGTTACGCCGCCGAGCTCGGCTGGAGCTTCTGCTTCGCGCATTTCATCAACCCGATCGGCGGCGGTGAGGCGATGCGCGCCTACCGGGAACGGTTTCAGGCGTCGCCATTTCTCGCTGAGCCGCGCGGCATCCTCGCCGTTTCGGCGACGGTGGCGGATACGCCGGAGGAGGCGGAGCGCCTTTCGTGGAGCCGCTGGTGCTGGCGCATTGCGGGCCCACGCGGGGCGATTCACGGAATCCCAAGCGTGGAAGAGGCACTGGCGTTCGCGTACACAGCTCCGGAACGCGAGTATATCGAGTTCATGCGCGGCAATTCCATCCACGGCGACCTGGCGAAGGTGAAGGCGCGCCTCACTTCGCTGGCCGAGGAGTACGAAGTGGATGAGGTGATGGCGGTGACGATCACGCACGACTTCGGGGCGCGAGTGCATTCCTACGAACTGCTTGCCGAGGCGTTCGGTTTGACCGCGCCCTGAGTCGCCGCTCCTCAGATGAGTCCGCGACACGCTGCCATCGATCCCCTATCGTCTACCGCACGTCCAGCTGACAGTTTGCAACCGAGGAGCCCTCCTACGTGAAAGCCATGGTCCTGCGCGGCAAAAAGCTAGCCATTGAAGAAGTTCCGAAGCCTGCCCCGGGCCCAGGGCAAGTTCTGGCGCGCGTTCTCGCCTGCGGCATCTGCGGCAGCGACCTGCACGCCGCGAAGTATATGGAGGACATGATCGCCGCCTCCGCCAAGAGCGGCCGCACGGCATGGGACACCCTCGACCTCTCGAAGGGCATCGTGATGGGGCACGAATTCGTGGCCGAGATCGTCGAAGCCGGGGAGGGGGCAGACCATTGGCCGATCGGCACCCGCGTGACAAGCGTCCCCATCCTTCTCCAACCCTCCGCACCGAACGGGTACCAGAGCATCGGTTACAGCCCGGAGACTCCGGGGGCGTACAGCGAATTCGTGGTGATGACGAGCGCGATGTTGCTGAAGGTGCCGGATGGCGTCTCTGACAAGATGGCCGCCACAACCGAACCCAGCGCCGTTGGGCTCCACGCCGTGCGGCAAGCGGAGATTCGCGAAAACGAGCATGCGCTCGTGATGGGCGCGGGACCGATCGGCCTGATGACGCTGCTCTGGCTGAAGAAGGAGGGCGTACGGCACGTCACCGTTTCGGACTACGCCGAGACCCGACGCGAGCTCGCCTCACGACTTGGCGCCGACCTCGTCATCAATCCCGCCGAGACGAACGTGGCGGACGCCGTGCTGGCAGCGGGTGGGAGCGCGGCGCCGGTGGTGTTCGAATGCGTGGGCGTCGAAGGGACGATCCAGCTGGCCATGGAGCTCGTGGACCGTGGTGGCCGCGTGGTGGTTGTCGGGGTTTGCATGAAGGAGGACAAGATCTTCCCGATGGTGGGCATCAACAAGCAGCTCTCGCTGAAATTCGTGCTGGGGTATACCCCGGCGGAGTACGCGGAGGCGCTGGCCGCGCTCGCTGACGGCAGCGTGACGACCGACCCGATGATCACGCGCACGGTTACGCTGGACGAATTGCCTGCAGCCTTTGCAGCGCTTGCAGACCCGCACGATTGCAAGATCGTGCTCCTGCCGTAGGAAGCGGGATGGCCGGGCCAAGCTTCGCCGATCTGGCAGTCGAGCAGTTCTGCTACCTGACCACCACGGGCCGCAGCAGCGGCGAGCCGCGCACTATCGAGATCTGGTTCGGGACTGAAGGCTCCACGCTCTACTTGCTGGCGGGCGGGCGAGAACAATCCCATTGGGTGCGCAACCTGGCGATGCAGCCATCGGCGAGCGTGCGGATCGCGGAACAGGATTTCCCCGTCACGGCCCGCGTCGTGCGAGACCCGGACGAAGACGCACTCGCCCGCCGACTGCTGCTCGCGAAGTATTCAGGCGACCTGGCAGAGTGGGGCCGCACGGCGCTACCGGTGGCGTTGGACGCG
>JBDSEP010000069.1:0-4323 GCA_039919985.1 Tepidiformaceae bacterium
TAGCCCAAGTTCCGCGAGCTCCCCCAGCGTTTCCACCACCTCATCCGTGCGTCCGCAGATCATCCCCCGCGCCTTCGCCGATTTGCGATAATCCGCCGGCGAGGTGCCCGCCGCCACGCCCCACATGGACATCAGCCGCTCCGTCGCATGGTCGATGTCGGCATCCGTCGGCCCCACGATCGCGAACGCCATCATGCTCCGGCGGATCGTATCCGGGTCCCGTCCTTCCGCCCCGCAATGGCGCTCCAGCACTTCACTCTTATGCCGGTATGTCTCCGCCGTCAGGTTCACGCCGTTCCATTCGTCTGCGTACCGCGCCACGAGCTTGAGGGTGCGCTTCTCCCCGCCTCCACCGATCAGGATCGGCGGGCGCCCCTCACCGGGCTTCGGTTGGCAATCCACGCTCGCCAGCGAGTAATAGTTCCCGTCGTAGTTCGCGCCGCCGGGCGCCCATAGCGCCTTCATCAGGTTGATCGATTCTTCCAGCCTGTCGAAACGCTTCTTCACCGGCGGAAACGGGATGCCGTAGGCAACGTGCTCCGCTTCGTTCCATCCTGCGCCCAGCCCCATCACAAAGCGCCCGCCGCTGAGCACGTCGAGTTGCGCAGCCATCCGTCCCACGTCAACCGGCGAGCGAAACGTCACCGGCGAGACCAGCGGCCCGAAGCGAATGCTCTTCGTCTCGCTCGCGGCCATCACGAACGACAGGTAGGCCTCGAGCGAATCCTGCTGAGGTCCGATGAAGTAGTGATCCGAGCGAAACACGCTGGGGAACTCCAGCCGCTCCGCCATCGCAAGAATGCGGCGCCACCGCTCCCAGGTCAGGCCGTTCTGGCCCTCAACCATCAGACCGATCTTCATGGCGTCTCCCACGCGGCAGTCGCCGCACCTGCGTTCTAGCCGCTTTCTCGCTCGAACGCCACCCCCAGCCCCTCGCCCGCGAGCAGCCGCTATGGGCTTTGGACCGCTTCACGCGCCAGCTCGCGCAACCCCGAAGCGTGCAGCTCCGCCAGCATGGAATATCTTCCCGGATTGCCCGTGATCCACTCCTCCGCTGGCGTTCCGGCGATCGCTCGCTTCACCACCGCGGGTGTCCCGGCTGCCAGCATCCCGGCGGGGATCTCCGTGTCTGGAAGCACCACTGAACCAGCAGCAATCAGCGCCCCCGCCCCAACGCGGGCGCCGTCGAGCACCAGCGCCCCGTTGCCAATCAGCGCGCGCTCGCCGATCACCGCTCCGTGAATCACACAGTTATGGGCGACCGACGCCTCCGCCTCCACGATTGCCGGCTGTCCCGCGCGACCATGCACCACTGCGCCATCCTGCACATTCGCGCCCGGGCCGATCACCGCGTACGAGGTGTCGCCTCGCACCACAGCCCCGTACCACACGGACGCCCCGGCATGAATCGTCACGTCTCCCACGATGCTTGCCGTAGGGGCGATGAAGGCGGATGGATGGATGCGCGGAATCTTTTCGCCAACGGCGTAAATCGGCATGCCAGCAATTGTCGGACTGCCCACTAACCCAGTCGAACGGTGGGATCCCGCCTCCAACTGCCGCATCGCCTCCGCGTGGCTCTGGTATCGTAGGCCGCGCCGTCCCCCACGGCCCGAAAAGAGGTTCGCCATGGAGATTGAAGGAAAATCAGCCGTCGTCAGCGGTGGAGGCTCGGGCATCGGACGTGCCACTTGCGTTGCACTCGCGAGGGCCGGCGCCAGGGTCATCGTCGCCGACCGCAACGAGGTCGGCGGCCGTGAGACCGTCGATCTCATCGGCAGCGCCGGCGGCATCGCTCTCTTCCGCCAGTGCGATGTCACCCAGACCGAAGACCTCGCCGGCACCGTGGCCTCCGCCGTGCAGCACTTCGGTTCGCTCGATATCGTATTCAACAACGCAGGGATCGGTGGTGAAGACCTTTTTGTCGATGAGACGCAGTCCTGGGCAAAAGTCGTGGACATCAACCTCACGGCAGTGATCGACGCCACCCGCATCGCCGTGCGCGAAATGAAGCGCGCACGCGGCGGAGTCATCGTGAACACGGCTTCGATGGGCGGACTCCTCCCCATGCCCGGCTCGCCCGTTTACGCCGCCACCAAAGCAGGCGTCGTCAATTTCTCCCGCTCCCTCGCCTACCTCGCCATGGAGTGCAACATCCGCGTCAACGCCATCTGCCCCACGTTCACCGACACCCCCCTCGTTCGGCAGTCGGGAGACGAGCTGGTCGAGGAGATGAAGCGCCAGATCGGAGGCATCCTCCAGCCTGAGGATATCGCCGCGGGCGTCGTCGAACTCGTCGAAGATGATTCGCGCGCTGGCGCCGTGATGCGCTGCACCATTCGTGGCCGGGACTACGCGCGTGAGATCCGGCCCTAGGGGCCGGACAGAATGAATACACTTCTGCTCCAACGCGACCGCGCGCTGCCCGGCCTCGTGACCATCACGCTCAACCGGCCGGAGAAGCTGAACGCGATCAACTTCGCGATGCACCAGGAGCTTCAGGCCGCCTGCCGGGAGCTCGCCGATGACGCAGAGGCGCGCGTCGTGATCCTTACCGGAGCGGGCCGGGCGTTCTCCGCCGGCGCTGACCTTGGCCGCGGAGACGCGGGAGCAGCCCCCCTCGCGGCGGCCAATGAGAAGCCCTCGCCCCTCGCCGAGCGCATCCGCAACAGCGCCGGCAATCGCACTGCGCTCGGTCTCGAGTCGCTGCCCCAGGTCACCATTGGCGCGGCCAACGGACTTGCTATCGGCGGCGCTGTCGTCTTTCTCAGCTGCATGGACATTCGGCTCGCCGCGGAGTCGGCCTGGTTTTCGATCCCCGAAGTCGACCTGGGCATCCCGATGACATGGAATTCGCTCCCCCGCCTGATGCGCGAGCTCGGCCCAGCCCGGACTAAAGAACTGGTGATGACCTGCGACCGCTTCAGCGCCGAGGACGCGCTGCGCTGGGGCTTCGTCAACCACGTCGTGCCGGATGCGGGCCTCCTTCCGCGCGCACGGGCGCTTGCGGAGAAGCTGCTGGCCAAGGATCCGATGTCGCTCGCGATGACGAAGAGCACCCTGAACGCTCTCGCCGAGTCGCTCATCCCGGCCAACGTCACCCACCAGGACCCGGACTACCTCGGCTACGCCCGCCTCCTTGGCAAAGAGCGCGCCGCTAATTCGAACGACAGCTAACGGCGCTCGCTCGCCCAAACTCTTGCTCCGCCCTAGCATTCGCCCCTATGCCAGATTCCTACGCCATCGATGCCCGCTTCTACGACGCCATCCACGGCGAACAACGCGACGACGTCGGCCTCTGGCTCTCTTACGCCGGCCGCACAGACCGTCCCGTGCTCGAAGTGGGTTGCGGCACGGGACGCATCGCCCTCGAACTCACGCGCGCCGGCCACACGGTCGTCGGTATCGACCCGTCGCCCGCCATGCTGGAGGTCGCCCGCCGCCGCGCGGAAGACGACGCCCTCGAAGTCGAGTTTATCGAGGCCCGCGTCATCGACCTCGCACTCGAAGAGGGACACTACGGGCTTGTGCTCCTGCCAGCCGATGTTTTTCTCTACTGCGCCGATGCCGAGGAGCAGGTCACAACCCTTGCCCTGCTCGCGCGCTGCCTGCAGTTCAACGGCCTCCTCGCCATCGATCTCCCCGGCCCCGCGCTCTGGCTGGACCCCGCAACGAACGGCCAGCCGCTCCTCACCTTCAGCGGCGAGACCGCCATCGGCGAACGCTTCGACGCCTGGCAAGTTCATGAGGACGACCTCGCATCCCAAACCCGCTGGCTGCGCGTGACCTACGAGCAGGCGGACGAGACTGGCGCCGTTCGCCGCTGGCAGAGTGAACACGAACTACGCTACGTCTACCGTTTCGAAATCGAATATCTCCTCCGGCTCGCAGGGCTGGCGCAGTCCGATATCTACGGCGACTATGAACTCGGTCCCCTGACCAACGAGAGTGACCGCATGATCGTCATCGCCCGCAGGCTGCAGGGATGACCGCCCGGATCGTGGTCGATGCCATGGGCGGGGACAACGCCCCCCAGGAGATCGTGGCCGGCGCCCTGATGGCCGCCGGCGGCCTCGGCGTCGAACTCACCCTCGTCGGCCGCCTCGATGCCATTCGCGCCGAAATGGAAGGCACCACCGAGATCCCCGGCCTGCGCATCGTGGATGCCTCCCAGGTCATCGATATGGACGAGCACCCAACCGATGCTGTCCGCTCCAAGCCCGACTCCTCGATAAACGTCGGGCTGCGCCTGGTGAAGAATGGCGAAGCGGACGCCTTCGTCACCGCCGGCAACACGGGCGCCGCGATGACCGCCGCGCTCCT
>JBDSEP010000102.1:0-4451 GCA_039919985.1 Tepidiformaceae bacterium
GAAGAGAGCGCGCACATCGCCTGGCTGCGAGGTCATCCGGCCGGGGCGTCGCCAAGCGGCACCGAAGGCAGTTCCGTCCAGCCCATCAAGAAGTAGTGTGTTTCACCGCCGGGCTCCTCGGGGAGCAGGCGCAAACGATGGCTAATGATGTCTGGCTCGATGCCAAGCGCCTCCAGGGGGAGCACGCCGAGCAGTGGCTGAGCGCCTTCGGACAACTCCATGCACTCGAAGCTTCCGCTCCGGCCCTCCACGGTAAGGCTCGCATCGCGAAAGATCCGCGCCTGGACCGTGCCGTTCGCGGTGCGCACGGGCGTCTCGCGGTCCGAGGTCAGTCCCAGCGTCGCAATCATTGCGGCAGGCAGCGCGAGGGTGGTCGCGCCCGTATCGACCATCACGCGCTCCAGCGTCAGCGTTCGAACCTGATTCGGCAGGGCGAGGCCGCGTTCGACGAGGATTTCGTCCCCACGGTTGCGGATCGTGATGTTCGCGTAGACGTGACCCATCTGGCGTTCGGCGCTCCGCTCCCAGGTTGGTGCTTGGATGCTCATGGCCAGATTATACGCGCTCTCCCGCGCCCAATTGGCCCTCCACCGGAGCCTCAACCCATCCGTTAGACTGGCGCGAATGACCTCAGCTTCGGCCCCCGCCAAGTTCCCGATCGCCTACCGGCTGCTGCCGAAAAGCGTCTTCTACGGGTGGTATGTGGCCGTCGCCTGTGCGCTGCTGATGTTCGTGGGAGTGGGCGTGGGCTACTACGGCCTGCCGATCTTCCTCAAGCCGCTGAAGGAAGAGCACGGCTGGTCCACAACCCAGGTGAGCTGGGCGCCCACGATCTACTTTTGCATCGCCGGGCTTACGGCCGCCATTATCGGCCCGCAGGTGGACCGCCGCGGCCCTGTCCTCTTCATGGTGGTTGGGACGATCGTGAACGGTATCAGCGCGGCGTTCATCGGCCTGGTGGACCAGCTCTGGCAGCTCTATCTCGTCTACTTCATTTTCGCCGTCGCCTACGGCATGTCGAGCGCAATCGCCGTGAACGCGATCATGACCCGCTGGTTCATTCGCAAACGAGCACTGGCCATGAGCATCTCCTCGACCGGCGTGTCACTCGGCGGCGTTGTGCTCGCGCCGGTAGCCGCATGGCTGATCACGGCGGGCGGGCTGGAGCTGGCGACGCCGCTGCTCGGAGCGCTCGTCATCGTTATCGCCATGCCGGTCATCCTGCTCGTCATCTCCTGGGAGCCGCGCGGGATGGGCCTTCTCCCCGACGGCGACGCCCCGGGCAGCACCGCCCTGCCCGCCCGGCACACCACCCTCGCCAGCCAGACTCGCGCCTGGTCCCGCTCGGAGGCGTTTCGCACCATCGGCTTCTGGGGCATCTTCGTTGCCTTCCTGCTCGCCCTCATCGCGCAGACCGGCTACGTAATCCACCAGGTCTCCTTCCTCGAAGAGCGCCTCGGTTCGCGAAATGAGGCGGCCTTTACGCTCAGCGTTACGGCCCTCGGGAGCATCGTCGCTCGCCTTCTCGTTGGTGTTTTCGCAGATGGCGTCGATAAGCGGCTGCTCACCGTCATCCTCTTCGTGGTGCAGGGCACCGCAATCCTGTTCATCATCCACACCGAAAACATCGCCGCCACGTGGATCCTCACACTCGTCTTCGGGCTGACCATCGGCAACATCTACATGATGCAATCGCTGCTTGTGGGCGAACTCTTCGGGATCGTCTCGTTCGGGTCGATCTTCGGGCTCATCAGCCTCGCCGGCCAGGTGGGAAGCGGGCTCGGACCGATCGGCGTGGGCTTTCTGCACGACCAAACGGGTGGCTACGGCGTGCCCTTCACGGTCACCGCCCTGCTCACCTACGCGGCGGCGGTCGCGATTCTTTTCGCCCGACCCTCGCGACTTCCCGCGGCGCGCGAGCCGTAGCTGGACTTGCCTCCAAACGCCGGGAGTCAGGCCAGGATGCGGTCCCACGTTTCCTGGCTGAAAGCCTCTGCGGGCAACATCTCCGGGCCGACTATCCCGCTCGCGCTCGTGAGGTTGAGCGAAGGGTCCGCGGCCTTACGCTGGTCGGCGCGCGTTCGGCGGGCAACGGCCTCGGGCGTAAACTCCGAATCCAGGGCGCTCTGGAGAGCCGCGGCGAAGCGCAGACGACGCATCCGTTCCTTCCGCTCTTCGGCGTACGGTGCGAACAGCGGACTCTGCCAATCCTCCGCCCCCAACAGTAGTTCGCTGACGATGCGCACATCGCGCATGGAGATCGAGAGGCCCTGGCCGGTAATCGGGTCGTTGTGCCCGGCCGCATCGCCGATGAGCACCACGCCCTCGACATAGGGGAACTCCGTCCAGGTGTCTTCGTTCGGGTACGAATGGCAGTGGCTGATCGGCGTGGCATTGACGATGGCCTCGCTCCATGGAACCGAGCTGAGGTTGAACGCCGCGAGGAAGCGTTGCGGAGCATCCGGACCGGTGAGCCGAGTCTTCTGCTCCAAAGCGTAGCCAAGGTAGAGCCGGAGGACGCCCTTGCCCTGTGGAAAAACGAGGAAATTCACGTCCCCCTCGGTGCCCTTGGTCTGGGCATCCTCCGGCCAGCCCTCCGCTCCCTCGACGAGCATCCCCGAGAAGAGATGGTGCGTGGCGTCGCGCTGCAGCGGGATTCCAGCCTGACTACGGACGACTGAATTGCGGCCATCCGCGCCGATCACGAGCCGCGCGGTAACGTGCTGCTCGGACCCCTCATGCATGTAGCTCACGCTCGGGCCGGCGGCCAGCCCTACCTTCGAGACTCCGCGCAGCACGGTCGCACCAGCCGCTTGGGCGGCGTCCGTCAGCGCCTGGCAGGCTATCGGGTGGCGCAGGCTGAGCGGGCCAAGGACGCCCGGAAGGAGGTTGCTCATGTCCCGCGCCCCTGCGATGGCCTCGACGGGATCGATGCCCTCGCCGAAGGCGATGTGCCGCCTGAGGTAGTGGCCCCCGGCCTGCACCAGGTCCGAGAGCAGCCCCACCCGCCGCGCCTCGAACACGCCCCAGGGCGCAAGCCATTCGCCTCGCACAAGGTCCGGGTAAGCGGTGGTCTTCTCCAGCACCAAGACACTCTTACCAGCGCGGGCCATCACGGTCGCCAGCGCGCTCCCGGCGATCCCGCCACCAACGATCGCCAGGTCGTACTTTTTGGACACGCCAATCCTCCCGGCCAGTTCGGCCCTCGCAAGCTTAGGACCTTATGTGACTTAGCTGACAACCGCGAGGGTGTTCTTGAGCAGCGATTCCCAGATGCGGTTGCCGTCTGTCCCGCCCACGAGTGCTTCGCCCGCGCGCTCGGGGTGGGGCATCATGCCAAGCACGTTGCCCTGGGGGTTGATGATGCCAGCGATATTGCGTGCACTGCCGTTGGGGTTGGCCGCCCGTGTCGGCTGGCCCCCTTCGTCCGTGTAGCGGAATATCACCCGCCCGGAATCCTCCAGCCCATCGAGGGTCGCGGGGTCGGCGAAGTAGTTGCCTTCGCCGTGGCTGATCGGGACGCGAATCACGTCGCCCGGTTCGAGCGCATCGGCCCACGGTGTGTAGCCGCCTTCACGGCGGAGGTGCGTCCACTCGCAGCGAAACTGGAGGCTCTCGTTGCGAATTAAGGCGCCCGGGAGCAGTCCGCTTTCGCAGAGCACCTGGAAGCCGTTGCAGATGCCGATCACCGGCTTCCCTTTGCGCGCGAACTCCACCACCGCCTCCATCACCGGCGAGAAGCGGGCGATTGCCCCGCAGCGCAGATGGTCTCCGTAGGAGAAGCCTCCCGGCAGAACGACCGCATCGAACTGAGAGAGGTCCGTTTCGCGGTGCCAGAGGATCTCGGCGGGCTGCTCCAGGACGTTGTGGAGGACGTGGTAGCAGTCGCGGTCGCTCCAGGTGCCGGGAAAACGAATGATCGCGAAGCGCATGAACTCGGCCTTCCAGAGTGCTGGGTGCTTTGCCTAGTTTGGATGGGCGAGGCGTAAAGCGTAAGACGCGCTGGGATCTGGTCCGGAGACGCGCTCAACCTGGTAGCAGGGCGTGCACCAGCTCCAGGTCGTGGCGGTCCTTCTCCGTGGGTTTGTAGCCCTGGTGATGCGCCACCTGCAGGCCGGCCGACAGGCAGGGGACTGTCTGACCGGCGATCGTGCCCTCCGCGAAACCATCCGCTGGATAGGGACAGTCCGAGCCTTCGGGTCCGGCGCCGCGTTGCCAGCCGATGCCTTCGGCATCGAATTCAACCGGATGGAGGTCCACCCAGCGGCCCTCCGCGTTCCTGGCGACGATTCGGGTGGGGCGCAAGTCGAGGTGCAGCGCGAATCCGAGCTCGTGCAGGGTCGCGAGCACCGCTTCGATTTCGGCGAGCTTCACGACAAGGTCCAGGTCCCCGTGGTCGCGATTCTGGTGGCCGACAAGCGCATCCACGCCCCAGCCGCCGTCTATCGTCC
>JBDSEP010000125.1:0-3505 GCA_039919985.1 Tepidiformaceae bacterium
TGGTAGCGCATAGGGGATTCGAACCCCTGATCTCCGCCTTGAAAGGGCGGCGTCCTGGGCCTCTAGACGAATGCGCCACAGTACCGGTTGGCAGCGTAGCACGACCCCCGCAGTACGATCACGCACGGATCAGAGCCCTCTGTTGAAGTCCGCGAAGCTGAAGTAGGTGTTCAATCCCGTCAGGCGGCCGCTCACGAGCAGCACGCCGAGGCCCACCAGCATGACCCCGCTCGCCACCTCTATGTAGGGCGTGTACGGCGTAATCCTGCGCAAGAACCTGGTCGCATCGCCAAGGGCAAGGCCGGCGATGAGGAACGGGATGCTGAACCCAGCGGAGTAGGCGACCAGGAGATAGGCACCAGTGAGCGCATCGGAAGAGGTGGCGGCGAGCGTAAGTATGGACCCAAGGATTGGCCCGACGCAGGGCGTCCATCCAAGGGCGAAGGCACCGCCGACCAGAGCGGAGCGGGTGTACCCGACCTGGCGACGTTTTACGTTCACTTCGAAGGTGCGGGAGAGTGGCGAGAACTGCAGGTAGCCCGCGAATCGGAACCAGACGAGCGCGAGGACAGCGGCCAGCAGGAGGAGTCGCTGCCGGTCTCCCTTGAGGTCTGCGACTTCCGCGAGGAACACGTAGGCGAGAGTAAGGAGCAGCAGGAGGAGCGCGGCACGGATGGGGGAGCTTCGTCCCTGGGCGGGCATCAGGACCACGCCCATGAGGACGAGGAAGAGCCCGGCGAACTGCTCGAGGTCGCGCTGGTAGTCTGCGAGCAGGTATGTACCGAGGAGCCCGACGCTTACCCCAAGGAGGATGAAGACGAACGAGAGCCCACCAACGAAGGAGAGCGCGTGCACAAAGGTTACGCGGCGATTGGCAACGATGCGTCCGTCCTCCACGCTGGCCCCTGAGAGGTGCGTGAGATAAATGGGCACGAGGGGCAGGACGCAGGGGGAGACGAAGGAGAGGACGCCCGCAGAGAAGGCGAGGAGGGGGCCCCCCGGTCCGCGGAGGGCGAAGCTGCCCGCACTAAATGGGCCGATAGCAAACGCGAGCACCGGGATGGCGACGAGTATCGCCATGATGGCGTAGAGCGAACGGCGGCTCGGGAGGGGGCGCCCAAAGAAACGCAGCGTAGTCATAAGCGGCCTTCCCTCGATTGCGTCGAGTGGTTCGCGCTCATTCTAGGCTGTGCATCGGAAGCGGGAAGTGAACCGGAGCTTACCGGAACGGATTGTCGCCGGCGAGCGAAGTGCCGAGTGGGCTCTCTTCAACTCCGAGCAGCTTCAACCGCGCCTCATCGTAAGCTTGCTTATGCCGGGCTTCGCGGTTGAGAAGGCCCTTTATTTGTTCGGGGCGGATTGCCTCGCCTTCGAGAAAGACGCGGTGCACATGTTCAATCTGTTTGCTCCACGCTTGCCAAGCTTCGCGGTAGGCTGTTGCGGTTGCTTCATCGACGAATGCCATCAGAACCTCCGCAGTGCGCGCTCGCGGCGACCGGCGGAAACGGATCGAGCAGGGCACTCACCCTGCTCGTTGTTTCAGTGCTGGTAGCGCATAGGGGATTCGAACCCCTGATCTCCGCCTTGAGAGGGCGGTGTCCTGGGCCGCTAGACGAATGCGCCGCGAAGGTCAGGATAGCGCAGGGCCAGATCTGCGAGCAAGGATGAGCACGGGGCGCGGACGGCTCGCCGGGGCGCCGCTATGGATAAGTGCGATCCTCCTCGCCGTATCTTGCGGGGGAGGGGACGCCAGCGTGCCGACGCCCATTGCTACGGCTGCCATGCAAACGGTGCCGTTGCCAGCATCGCTCGTGACGATGGCCGAGGAGGTGGCACGGCTGCGCGGGCTGCCCGCGCCGCAGGGCGTGATGTTCGCCTTCGTGCCGCGAGCGTCGGTTCCGGGGCTGCTCGAGGAATTGCTTTCCGACGAGGACCGCGCGCATTTTGACCAGACGACGAACCTCTACCGGCTGCTGGGCCACTTCCGAGCCGATGAAGACTACCTCTCCGTCTACCGGGAGCTCGGGAGCGCATCGGCGGCCGGATTCTACTCGCCGCGAACGAAGACGCTTTGGGCGGTGCAGGAGAGTTCCGACCCACCGAAGCTCGACGAGCTAACGCGGGAGACGAGGAGTACGCTGGCACACGAGCTCGTCCATGCGACGCAGGACGCGACCTTCGGCCTCCAGCGGCTGGGCGAGAGTGGGGATCTCGATGGCTCGCTCGCCGCCACCTGCCTCGTGGAGGGAGATGCGGTCGTCCACCAGGGCGTCTACGAAGCGAAATACCTGGGCGCGCCGCAACGCGCGACCGGGGGAGTGCAGCTCGCCGTCTACACAACGGATATCCCGCCATCACTCAACCGGGAGTTCTTCTTTCCTTATACAACCTGCGCTGATTGGGTACGTTCGATTCGAGAGAGTGGTGGCACGGCGGCCATCGACGCTCTCTTTCGCGAGCCGCCCACCGCAACGGCGGCCGTGTTGCACCCCGAACGCGGGCTCCCATTGCGGCCGCAGGCCGTCTCTCTGCCCGACCTCGCGTCTGGACTGGGGAATGGATGGCGGCGCGAATCGGGCGGACAGTTTGGCGAGTTCCAGCTAAGGAACTATCTGCAGTTGCGGCTTCCCGGGCTCCGAGCGGCCACGGCCTCTGCCGGCTGGGATGGCGATCACTACGAGGTGTACGGTCGAGACGGCGACCACGTTGCCGTATTTCGGATGGTGTTCTCCGATGACGGAAAGGCGGAAGATTTTCGCGCAGCCCAGGACGAACTGCTCCGCGCGATGGGCGCCGTGACCAGCAGTTCGGCGGGGCTCGCCGTGGCCGAGCGCCCGGACGGCACAACCACGGCGCGGGCGGCAGGGGCGGGGCGTGAGGTGCTCTTCGCCATCGCCAACCGACCAGCACTCGCCCGCCAGGCAATGACCCTATTGGCCGGGGGCTAAGGCATGCCCACCGGTCGGCAGTGTTCGCATGGCTGCAGCCCGAGGGCGACGGCGTCGGCGAGGCGCCGAAAGTCACGACGCATTCCAGGGTTTATGTCGTCAATCGAAGGGCAGACTGGCAAGCAGAACCCGTTGTTCTCGAGGTCGCCGACTGCTTCCAGGTGACTCCGCTCCGCAGCGGCCAATCGTTCACTGCTAAAGCCCTCCGATTGCAGGACGGCGAGCTTGGTTTGCGGGCCACCCGCCGCGGAGTACTTGCCGAGGCTCCAATTCGAGCGGACGACGCGATGGCACGGCACGAGGAACGGGACCGGGTTATGCCCGAGGGCGGTGCCAGCAGCGCGGACCGCAAGCGCTGTGCCGGCCTCGCGCGCGACCCACTGGTAGGGTCGCACTTCGCCCCGCGGAATGCGTGAGGCGGCGCGCAATACCTGTTGCTGGAACGGGGGCAGGCTATCGAGGTACGCATACTCGGTGGCTGAGGCGTCACCGGCGAAGACGCGGCGCAGGCTCATCGATAGGGCATCGTTGCCGAGCGCAGGCGGTTCAAATCCGAA
>JBDSEP010000138.1:0-6287 GCA_039919985.1 Tepidiformaceae bacterium
CCGGCCAACCAGTACGTGAACTTCTCGGCGGGCCAGAAGCAGAGCAAATCCAAGGGAACTGGGACTTGGATGCTCGACCTCCTCGACGTCTACGACCCGGACGTCGTCCGTTTCTACCTGACGACGATAATGCCCGAGACGAGCGATTCGGAGTTCCGCGAAGAGGAGCTGATTCGGGCGAACAACGACGTGCTGATTGCCACCTGGGGAAACCTCGCGAACCGAACGATCTCCATGATTCACCGCAACTTCGAGGGCACCGTGCCCGCCGCTGCCGAACTCGCGCCGGAGAGCAGCGCACTGCTCGCTGCGGCGCACGCGGCCTTCGAATCTGTCGGCGCAGAGTACGCCGCCTGCCACTTTCGCAACGCGCTCGGCGAAGCCTTGCGCATCGCCCAGGCGGCGAACAAATATCTCGATGAACGCGCCCCCTGGAAAGCGGTGAAGACGGACCCGGCGCACGCGGCCGAAACGCTCGCGACGACCCTGAACGTGATCAACGCCCTCAAGACGCTGCTTCACCCAGTCCTCCCGTTCTCCACCGCCCAACTTCATGGGGACCTAGCGCAGGCGGGCAGCGTTGCCGAGCAGGGCTGGCGCTACGCCCCTCTCGAGGCTGGAACCGTGCTCCCCGCGCCCCGCGCGCTCTACACGAAAATCGATACCAGCGCCGAGGTTGCCCGAGCGTGAGGCTGGCCTTCGACACCCACTGTCATCTGCAGGACCCGGCGTTCGACCACGATCGTACCGGCGTGCTACGGCGGGCGGAGGAGGCCGGTGTGGCGGGGATGCTCCTCTGCGGCTACGACCGCGACTCCAATACCTCGGCGCTCGCCATCGCTGGGCGCAACCCAGCGGTGTTCGCGGGAGTCGGATTTCATCCGCACGAGGCGGCTCGGGTAAGCGCGGCGGACCTCGAGACGCTGGCCCGCCTGGCTGCACAGGATGACGTGGTTGCCATTGGCGAAATTGGGCTCGACTACTTTCGCGAGCACTCGCCACGCGAGGAACAGATGGCGGTGCTGCAAGCGCAGTTGCAGATCGCCGCTACTGTGGGAAAGCCGGTCTCGATCCACTCCCGTGCGGCCGAAGACGCCTGTCTCGCGCCCCTGAGCGCCTACTCCGGCGCCCGGAATTGGAAGCCAGGCGATCGTGCCGTGGGGATAATGCACTGCTTCGGCGGCACGCTCGATCAGGCCCGGGCTTACGTGGACGTAGGCTTCCTGATATCGATTGCCTGCCCAATCACCTACCCTGCGAACGAAGAATCACGGCGCATCGCGTCCGGCCTTCCTCTTGAGGCGATTGTGGTCGAAACAGACTCCCCCTATCTACCGCCACAGAAGCTGCGTGGGCGGCGCAACGAACCTTCGTACGTTCTTCGGGTCGTCGAGGCGGTGGCCGATGCCCGGGGAGAGAGTGCAGATGCAATCGCCGCCGCAACATTGGAGAATGCGCTCCGGGTATTTGCAGTGACATTGCCATCCCGGGCGGAGGCCTCGTGACGCAGCTACAGACGGCGACCAGCCTCTACGGCCCCGTTGCCGAAGACATGGTGCTGGTCGAGGACCTTCTGGAATCCACGAAGCGAGCAGACCTTGCGCCGCTGAAGCGCATGCTGGACCACGCCCTCGGGGCGCGCGGAAAGCGCATGCGCCCCGCGCTCGTGCTCCTCGCCGGCAACCTCGGGAACTACGACCTGAACAAGCTTGTACCGCTGGGTACGGCAATCGAACTGCTGCACACCGCGAGCCTCGTACACGACGATGTGGTGGACGGCGCGGAGAGTCGGCGCGGGCGCGCCACCACGAACAGCGTGTTCGACAACGCCATCACCGTGCTGCTCGGCGATTACATCTTTGCCAACGCCGCGGAGATGGTGACCCGGACCGGTAGCCTGCATGTCACGCGCCTCTTCGCGCTGGCTCTGATGAAAATGACGAGCGGCGAGTTAGACCAGGACGCGGCGGCGTTCGACGTGGGCAAGGACATCCAGAACTACCTGGCGAGGATCGGCGGGAAGACGGCCTCGCTCTTCGCCGTGGCCACCGAGGGCGGCGCCAGTCTCGGCAACAGCTCCGACGACGTAATCGACGCCATGCGCGTCTACGGCTGGAGCCTCGGTATGGCGTTCCAGATTGTCGATGACATCCTCGACTTCACGGGCGATGAGGCCGTGATGGGGAAACCGGTTGGCAGCGACCTGCGCGAAGGCACGATCACCCTGCCGGGCTTGCTGCTCTTGGAACGCTACCCGATAGACAACCCGATCAAGAAGTTCTTCACGGCGAAGCGTTCGCGCGAGGACCGGCTACAGGAAGCGATCGGCATGGTGCGCTCGACCGAAGTGCTCGAGGTGTCCATGGAGATGGCCCGAGACTACGTGCGGCGCGCGACGGACTCACTCTCGCTTCTCCCCGAATCGCCCGCCAAGCGTTGCCTGGCCGATTTGGGCCAGTATGTCCTGGACCGCGAGAGCTAGATTTCAGCGAGGGACCGAGCGGTCCGCAACAACCTCGGCCTTAAGGGACGAAGCTATCCGCGGTGGGGCTGGCCTTGCGGAGGACGCGACCCTTCTCGACGGCCTGTTCCACTTCCTGCGGCCGAATCTTGTTGCCGTACATATCCGCGAGCTCGCCAGACATCGCAGCCACAGACATATCCTGGATGGCTTCCTTTTCGCCCTTTGACTTGCGGCGTTTCGGCTCGGGCTTGTCGACTTCGGGATGTTCGTTCGGTCTACCGCTGGAGACCAACTTGTTCACCTTCGTGCCAAGGTGGTAGAACTTGCCGTCGTCAGGAATTCGGCGGGGGTAGCCATCGCGGTAGGTGAACGCCGCGAACGATGTTGGCATGATGCGGGCCGCGTCTTTGTAGCACTGGGGACAGGGCACGGGTTCCGTCGCTTCGCGCATCGGGCGAAGCTCTTCGAAGATGCCGTTACACGGCGCACAGAAGTATTCGTAGAGGGGCATGAACAAACCATTTCCGGAGTGATTAGGGCGATTGTACATCGCCCGCGCCCACCGTTCGCGGCGAGAGGTGCGGGAGACGCGCCACCTGGTCAAGATACTTGCCGCTGTTGGGCTCGCGGTCCAAGACGTAGCGGATGAGCTCCGCGACGGCGGTCTGCACCTCCCGGGCGAGCGAGTCGTCCATCCGCAAGTCCGCAAATGCGTCGAGCGTCGACAATCGGGCGTAACGCAGCACTTTGATCGCCCGCACAGAGATTACTCGCCCCGCACCCGCTGAAGGTCGGCAGTTCGTGCAGACGAAGCCGCCAGCGGAGGCCGAGAGCAGCACGTCGGCTTCCGGGAGGTGCATCCCGCAGATGGCGCACGCTTCTACCTGCGGTTCGTATCCCATGACGCCCAGCAGCCCCAGCTCGAAATAGCGCACCACGTGAAGCGGTGCCCGCGCATCCAATGCCGCGACAACGCTCAGCAGCAGGGCATACACGTCTGGCAGTTCCTGCCTTTCAGCGGTAAAGCGAACCACCAGTTCGGCGCAGTAAATGGCGGCACCATAGAGGTCGAGGTCCTCGCGTACGGTGCGATACCCGCAGATCGTCTCCGCCTGGGTGAACACGTCCAGGTTCCGACCGTGAGCTAGCAGCAGTTTGCTGCGAGTTAGCGGCTCCAGGTGGCCACGCATGTGGCTGCGCGCCTTTCGGACGCCCCTGGCGACGGCTTCGAACTTCCCTTCGGTTGGGCTGAAGACCGTGAAAATTGTGTCAGCCTCACCAAAGTTGCGGCGGTGGAGGATGATGCCCTCGGTGCTGTAGACGCGGGCGCGCTGGCTCACGTTAGAGGTCCTGGCGGCCCTCAAGGGCCCGCGCGAGAGTGACGTCGTCCGTGTACTCCAGATCCGCCCCGCTGGGAAGGCCGCGCGCAAGCCTCGTGACACGCACGCCCGCAGGTCCAACGAGCCGCTGGACATACATTGATGTCGCTTCGCCTTCGAGGCTCGGATTCGTTGCCATTATGACCTCTTTGACCTCCCCCGATTGAAGGCGCAAGACGAGTTCACGAATGTGGATGTCTTCGGGACCCACGCCATCCATCGGATTAAGCACGCCATGGAGGACGTGGTAGAGCCCGCGGAAGCCACCTGCGCGTTCCAGCGCCGTGATGTCCAGTGGCTGCTCCACCACGCAGATCATCGAGCGGTCGCGGCGACTATCGAGGCAGAACGAGCAGGGGTCTGACTCGGTAATGTTCAGGCATGCAGAACAGAAGACGATCCGCTGCTTCACCTCGGTGAGTGCGGCCGCGAGGGCAATCGCATCCTGTTCTGGTGCGCGGAGCACGTGGTAGGCGAGCCGCTGAGCAGACTTTGGCCCGATGCCGGGGAGCTTGTGGAAGGCCTCGATCAGGCGGGTGATCGGTTCCGGAGTGCTGCCTCCGCCTTCCGCCATCCAGGCCTAGCCCAGCCCGAGGCCGGGGAGATTCAACCCGCCGGTAATTGCGCCATACGATTGCGCCTGGAGTTCATCGGTGCGCGCCGTGGCGTCGCCAATGGCCGCCATGATCAGGTCCTGGAGCATCTCCACATCGTCCGGGTCCACCACATCGGGCTGAATCGCGATGCCAAGGATTTTCTGTTCGCCAGACATCTTCACGACAACGGCACCACCACCGGCAGTGCCCTCCACTTCAGTGGCGGCCAATTCCTGCTGGGCCTTGGCGAGCATCTCCTGGGCAGCCGCGAGGGGGTTGGCGCCGCCACCCATCGAGCTTCGTCCCGGCAGGCCCACGCCACCGGCTCCGGCATTGCCGCCCCGCCTGAGGTAGCGATTATTGCCACTGCTCTTTGCCACTACTGCTCCCTTCCTACCGGCACGCCGCCGATCGCCCGCGCCGTTGCCGCGAGATGGCCGGTCTTGGGCGACCGCTTGGATTGCGAGCTTTCATCAACCAAGCGCACCTTCATCCGCATCGGTCGGCCGAAAATAACGTGTGCCTGCTCTTCAACAAGGGTACGGCAGTCCGTATCTACCTTCTCCATGTGCATCGGATGGGGAAACCCGAGTTCAAACTCGTCTTCACCGATGTTGAGCACCTGGCACGAGCCGTTCAGCCAGCCCGCGAGCCGCACGTTGACGAGACGGCAGCGCTCGTAGAGGTCCTTCAGGAACTGCTCGCCGTCACTGAGCGGTGTCTCGCTGGGGATGGTGCGGGCCCCTGGTCTCCCGAGCGGCGCGGCCGTTTGCGAGCCGCCGCCGACCTGGGCGGCCACCGGCAGCACCGGGGCGGGGATGTTCCCGGCCAGAATGGCGGTCGCGCAAGCAACCTCCAAAGGGATGGAGCTCGCCGGGTCCAGTCGAAAGTCGGCGCGTGCCAACTCAGCGATGGCCACTGCTATCGGCCGGGGATTGGCTCCGCTAGCCCTGATCTTGGCGGCCAGGGCGCTGCCAGGCTCGCCGTCACCCACACCCTTGCGAAGCACGATGGCGAGCGCGTGGCGCAGCGTGTCGATGGTCTCCCGCGTAAACCGAGCGATGTCGATCCCGTCTTCGCCGATATCTCGAGCGATAGTGAGCGCTGTCGCGAGGTCTTCTTCCACGAGCGCCTGGGCAAGTGCCTCACTCCGCTCATCCTGGACCAGGCCGAGCGCCACCAGGACGTCCTCGTCGGAGGGCGCGGGGCCGCACTGCGCGGCTACCTGCTCGAGTAACGTAATGGCGTCCCGCAATCCACCACGCGAAAGTCGCCCGATCGCCCGAAAGGCGTTGTCTGAAAGTGTGAAACCTTCCCCAGCGGCCACTACCCTCAGCCGCGCGGCCATCGCGCCATCTTCAATGCGGTGGAAGTCGTACCTCTGGCACCGCGATTTCACGGTCGCCGGGACCTTGTGGATGTCGGTAGTCGCGAGGATAAAAATCGCATGCGGTGGAGGCTCTTCGAGCGTCTTCAACAGCGCGTTGAAGGCGCCTTCAGTGAGCATGTGAACTTCGTCCAGCAGATAGACCTTCTTCTTCAGGTCGCTGGGAGCGAAACCGATCTTCTCTCTCAGTTCGCGAACGTCGTCGATGCCACGGTTGCTGGCAGCGTCCATCTCGATCAGATCGAGGGCAGTTCCGTTCGAGATGGCTATGCAGGAGGGGCAGTCGTTGCACGGGTCGCCTCCCGCCAGGCTTCCGCAGTTGACTGCGCGGGCGAGGATGCGCGCCGTGGTCGTCTTGCCAGTGCCGCGCGGCCCGCTGAAGAGGTAGGCATGCGCCAACGGCAGGTCATTCTCAGCCACTCCGCGCTTGCGGGCGGCGTCGGCCTCCGTAAGGGCGTTTC
>JBDSEP010000183.1:0-4577 GCA_039919985.1 Tepidiformaceae bacterium
GTTCCCGGGCGCGATGAACACGCGCATGGGGGAGAGCGCCGAGAATACCGAACGCAGAAGCTCGGCGGTGTCCGGAGTTACGCGCTCATGTTCAAAAAGGTCGCCGCCGCAAAAGAGGGCGTCGGCCTGAACGTCGCGCGCCACATCGGCGATTTTCGTGAAGGTATTGCAGATCGCCTGCCGCCGCTCCCGCGCCAACTGCGGCGTCGCACCGAGCCACGCGAAGTGAGCATCGAGGTGAAGGTCGGCGAAGTGGACGATCTTCACGAGCCGTCGCCGCCGACCCGGAGGTTCCTGGCGGCGGCTACGAAGATTCGCGCGGCTGAAACCACAATCTGTCTCAATTCCACCGCCTAACCATCGCTTTCGAACATTAGTGCTGGGCTCTCGCTTCGTCAATCAGAAATGGGCACGAGTCGGAGCATGCCAATCGAACGCGACAGCGGCTGTCGCGCCGACGCAGCTAGCTATCGGGGCGCCGTCCCCGCGCCGGACGCTGGACAAGGGGTAAGATCGCTGCCATTGGGAGGGCGGATGCAACTCACTGTTTCGATTGCCGCTTTTGGTACAGAAGCTACTGAGAGACTTCGCCAGACCATCGCCGTTGCCCAACTGAAGGACCGTCTATCGCCGGTAACGGTGGTTGTGCCATCGAACTACGCGGGGCTTTCGCTTCGGCGGCAATTGGCAGCCGAAGCGGCATTGGTGAACGTGCGATTCCTGGTCTTCGGGCGGCTTGCCGAACTACTGGGCGCGCCCTCGCTAAGCAGAGAGCTTCGACCGCTCACGCCCTGGATTCGCGCGGAAGCCGCACGGATGGCGCTGGCCGCACATATCCGCGAGCATCCAGATAGCCGCTTTATTGGCGTGAGCAGCCACGCCGCCACCGGTGAGAGCCTCGAAGCCACCTTCAGTGACCTGCGTGACGCGTCGCCAGAAACCCTGGCGAAGCTTGCTCATGGCAGCCAGCGCGCTCGGGAGGTGGTCGCAGTGTTCGAGCGATACCAGCAACTGGTTCGAGGGAGCTACTACGACGAAACCGACCTGGCAGAGGCTGGGGCGGGGGCAGTGCGCTCTGGATCGCCCTCCTTGCGAGATGTGGGACACGTAATTCTGTATTTGCCACGGAAGCTCGAGCTGTCGGAAACGCGACTCCTGCAGGCCCTGGGCGAAGTAAACGGCGCGACGGCGATCCTCGGGCGCACGGGCGAAAAAGTTGCCGACATCAACCTCCACGCAATGGAGCTTCGCCTCTCCGCGGCGGCGCCTCAACTGCGTCTTGAAAGCCCTTCCCCGCCGGAGCCATCGCACATTGTGGCCGTCCCAGACGCCGACGAAGAGGTTGGGGCGGCTATCCGCATGGCGATGGAACGAGCTTCGCGTGGGGTACCGCTGCACCGCATCGCCTTCCTCTATCCCAACGCGGCGGTTTACGGCCCGCTGGTCCACGAGCGGCTCCAGGCGGCGGGGATTCCTCACAACGGGCCTGCGGTGGCGACACTCGCGCAGTCGATCGCCGGGCGGTTCCTCCTGGGGATGTTGCGACTCCCCGCGACAAACTTCCGCCGCGATGCGGTTATGGATTGGCTCACCGCAGGGCCGATCATCGAGACCGAGCGTGGTGGCGTCCCGCCGATCGATAGTTGGGACGGAATCACGCGCGAAGCGGGCGTGGTCGCAGGTCTCCCGCAGTGGCTGGTGCAGCTCGAACGGTACGTGCGCAGGCAAGGTGCGCGCCTCGTCAATGCCGAGCGCCCCGTTTCCGAAGGCCAAGCGACGTTCATACGACGCCAAATTGCCGGGGTGCCGCGGCTGCAGGCCTTTATCGAAGGCCTTGCCGCAGCCCTCACGCCGCCAACGGGTGCCTCGTGGGACGCCCACGTGGAGTGGGCAACGGCGCTTCTGGAACGCTATATGGGCGGCCACGGAGACTTCAGGGGCTGCCCGGACGAGGCGCGGCTCGAATCCGAACGCAACGCCTACGAGCAGGTAATGGAACAGATCAGCAACCTCCGCGCCCTCGATTCGGTCGCTCTGGCCGGGGGCGGGAGCGTGGATGCGCCATCCTTTGTGCAGGCTTTGGAACGATTGCTCGCATCACCCGCTCAACGTGTCGGTCCCTTTGGGACGGGCATATTCAGCGGCCCCATCGCCTCGGCCACGGCCATGGATTTCGACGTGGTCTTCATCCTCGGCATGGTCGAAGGGCTGGTGCCGACGCTCGAACGTGACGATCCGCTGCTCCCCGACCTTGAGCGCGCAAGGGCGGATGCCAGCCTGCCACACCGGACAGACCGCCGCGCTGAGGGTCAGCGGGACTACCTCGCGGCGCTCGCGAGCGCCTCCTCTCCTGGGTCCGAACGCATCCTTGTGACCTCCGCGGCCGACTTACGTGGCCAGAAGAAACGGCTGCCGTCCCGATGGTTGATCAAGTCGGCGGGCGCGCTCGCCGGGCGCCCGTCCTTTGCGACGAGCGACTTCCTGGCCATTGAATCCGCACCATGGCTGACCCGCGTGGAATCGTTTCAGGCTGCGCTGCGCAAGGCAGTGCAACCGGGCAGCGCGCAGGAATACGACCTGCGCCTGATGCTTGGCGGACGGTCTGGTGAGGCTGCCATGAGCCGCATCGAACCTTCTGTGCGCGCCGGCACGCAGACCACAAAGGCGCGGGCCGGGAGCGACGTCGGGCGATTCGAAGGGGTCATCGGGCCTCAACCAGAGCTTCGCCCCAGCGCGGCGACACCGACCTCACCAACGGCCCTCCAGACCTGGGCCACCTGCCCTTTCAGCTACTTCCTGAAATCCGTCTTGCACGTTGGCGAGCGGGAAGACCCTGAGGACATTCTCGTCCTGAGTGCGGCGGAGCGCGGCAACATCATCCACGACACGCTGGACCAGTTCATGAAGGCGAACAAGGGCTGGCGTGGGCCATGGGAGGCACGTCACCTCGAACAGATCCTGGAGATGGGAGACGCGCGGTGTCAGCTGGCGGAAGCGGATGGCATCACCGGCAAGCCGCTCCTCTGGGGCGTCGAGCGCCAGCGCATCCGGCGGGACCTCGAAGGCTTCATCGAAGCCGATGCAGTACAGCGCGCGAACGGCTACGCCTTCCTCGCCGGAGAGTATGCCTTCGGGATGGGCGCGGGCGGTCCCGGTGCGCTCGAGATCCAGCTCCCGGATGGTTCGTCGATCGCCTTCCGGGGTCGCATCGACCGCGTTGACCACGACCCGGGTAGCGGTGCCCTGGCTATCTACGACTACAAATCCGGGAGCACAACGCAGTACAAGCAGATGGTTAAGGACCATCTGAAGGGAGGCCAACTGCTCCAGCTGCCGATCTACGCGCTCGCCGCCAGCGAGGGGTTCGGCGCAGGCGCCTCCACGTGGGCCTCCTACTGGTTCGTCACCCGGCGGGGAGAGTACGCACACATCGGCTACATCGTGAGCGACGAGGATCTTGCGGATTTCAAACGGAAACTAAACCTCATCGCCGACGGCATTGGTGCCGGCAACTTCCCGGCGAACCCAGGCGTGCCGAACCAGTGGACCGGTCGCCCGACCAACTGCAGCTACTGTCCCTACCATCGCCTCTGCCCGAGCGACCGCCAGCGCGCGTGGCGGCGAAAACAGGACTCGCCAGCGGTACTCGCGTATCTCGAGCTCACAAGCAACGACGGGGCCAGCGAAGATGACTGAGAGCGCACAGGAGATCCTGGCCGCACTACTCGACGATCAGGCCGCGCGTGATGCGGTCGCTTCCGAGCTAACGGCCACGCTCTTTGTGGAAGCGGGGGCCGGTACGGGAAAGACATCCGCGCTGGTTGGGCGAATTGTGCAGCTGGTCGAATCCGGTGTGCCCATTCGCCAGATCGCGGCGATCACCTTCACTGAGGCCGCGGCCGCCGAGCTGAAAGACCGCGTCCGCCAGCAACTCGACCTGCGTCGGGCGTCCGAAACCGCAGCGCCGGAGGTCAAGGCGCGATGCACCCTGGCGCTCGATGACCTGGACGGAGCGGCGCTGCAAACCCTACACGCCTTCGCTCAGCGCATGCTGGCCGCGTTCCCGCTGGAGGCCGGGCTCCCCCCACGAATCGAGATTGCCGACGAGATCCGTTCGGAGATCGAATTCAAAGAAGACTGGGCGCGGCTGATGGACGAGATGCTCAGCACCGAAGACCGGTCGCTCGCACGGGCATTTTCGCTGGGCCTCGAAGTCAAGCACCTTGAGGCTATCGCCAGGGCGTTCCATAACAACCTGGACCGCATCGAGTTGGCGGAATTCCACGACAGTGAGCCGGAGGGAGACTCGAGTCGCATTCCAGCCCTCCTGGACGAGGCCTTCGCGCTTCTAGAACCAGCTGCGCGGCGGGGTCCGACGGATCTACTGGTGTCGTTCGTTCAAAGCCTTCGGACGTTCCGGCTGGCTCTCGATCAGGTGCGGGACGAAGAGGAGATGCTCGGGCTGCTGGCGAACCGGATTTCGCTCGCGCCGAAACGCGGTAACTCAGGGAACAAGGCCGTCTGGGGACCGAACCGAGAGAAAGAAGAGATGCATGAGCTGCTCGGCGAGGCCGAGG
>JBDSEP010000188.1:0-3898 GCA_039919985.1 Tepidiformaceae bacterium
ATGGTTGAGGGCTTCTGTATCTACGGCGGCTGGATGATCGCGGCCTCCATGGACCTTGTGTTCGCTGCGAGTGACGCGAAGTTTCTGGCCGGATTGCTCGAATACTTCTCGGTGCCGTACGACGTGGGCTTCCGCAAGGCGAAAGAGCTGTGCTTCGAAAGCCGCTTCATCACCGCCGAAGAGGGCAAGGAGGCGGGATTCGTGAGCCGGATTTACGCGCCCGAAGATCTCGAACGCGAGACCCTGGCCTACGCGAGACGATGTGCAGAGAACAGCGGCACGGCGCTCCGCATGTCGAAGCTGGCGATTAACAAGATGCAGGACAACCAGGGCTATTCCAATGCGATGGAGGCGGCATTCGCGGACTACTTCATCATGATGGGCGCGCGCGCCGGGGGCGGGCGGGTAGAGGGGATGCGCCGCCTCGGTGGCGTGGACCTGGCGGTGAAAGGCACGCGCGGCGAACGGGCTGGCCTGACGCCGGGCAGTTAACCATTTTGGGGGAGTAGAGAAATGCCTGAACTGACACGACCGACGGTGACGCTGAGCTACGAAGACACGCTCGAGGGCGCCCAGGCGATCGTCTTTTTGCATGGCTGGTGTGATGGTTCGCCAAGTTGGGCAACTACGATCGCCGATTTGCAATCCGAGTACCGCTGCATTGCGCCGGACATGCGGGGCCACAATAAGTCTGGCCGGCCACGGGATTTCTGCTACACGGTGGAGGCCTTGACCAACGACGTGGTGGCTCTGTGCGGATCGCTGGGCATTGCAAGGCCGGTGATCGTCGGGCACAGCTTCGGCGGGATGCTGGCCGCCGTCATCGCGGGAAGGTATCCGGGGTTCGCGCGGGGTATCGTGATCGAAGACCAGCCACTTGACTTCCGGCCGTTCAGCGCTCAGATGCGCGGCATGGAGGCGGTAATTCGCGGTGCACACTCCCACATGCCATTTCGCGAGCAGATGCTCGGCTCGATGATCACGGAACGGATGCCGCCGGAGTCGAAGGCGATGCTACAGTCGCTCCAGGAGAGCACCCCGCCGGAAATTGGGATGGCGCTCTGGGCGGCGTTGTTTGAGTTCACGGCGGAAGAGATGGGTGCCCTTGGGGACCGCGCGATGGCCGCTCTGGCGGAGCAGCCGAGCGCGTTGATTGACGCGCAGGAGACTGAGGGCTACTACGCGACGGTGCGTACCGCAGCGCCTGACGTGCAGATCAGCACGCTGGGCGGCGGGCACTGGGTACACCTGGAGAAACCGGTGGAGTTCCAGGCGGCGTTGCGGGCTTTTTTGGAGGCCGTGTGAGTCGCTGAGGGCGCGGAAGGCCGCGGGAGCCGGGCAATTGCTCTGAGCGTCGCCGCTCGGAATCGAGCAGGGCGTCTCCAGGTTAGAAGAGGAGATCCTGCCGATTTGAGCCGGCCGACGGAGGAGTTGGAATGTCGAAGGCTCGGGTAACCCAGCGTTCGAGGTCGATCGGATCGAAGCTGCCGATGGCGTCGAACTGGCCAACGGGGTAGAGGAACGGCCGCCGCTCGGCGTCTCCCTGTGGAGGCGCGGAGAGCGTGGCGCGAAAGACGATGGCGAGTTCCCACGCCCCACCCGGTTGGGTGAAGGACATTATGTCCACAAGCGCCAGACCGGAAAGCGAAACGCCGCACCAGATGTCGGCGAGCTCGCTGGCCGCTTCGTAGGGATTTTCGTGCAGCGCCAGCAGATCCCAGGGGAGCCATCTACCGTGCACTTCGGGGGCTTCCACATCGAAGACGGCGAGCCGCCCTTCGAACACGGGCACGAGATAGATCGTGAGCTGAGTCCCGCCGGGGACGGGCCGGGCGACGGGTGGACCGAAGAACGCCTTCATACGCCAACGACTCCTAGATCAGGCCGGCGAAGACCTGGTCATCTTTGAAGGGGCCGACGGCCGCTATCTTCGCGAGGGAGGGAGAGAGGAATTGGCGGCCCACGCGCAGCACATCGTCGCGGGTGACACGATCGAACTCGGCGACGATCTCATCCACGCTCTGCACTCGGCCGAGGAGCAACTCCTGGGAGCCGAGCCAGCCGGCGACCGAGCGCGTGTCCTCCATGCGAAGCTGGATTCGGCCCTTTGCCATCTGCTTGCCCTTCTCCAGTTCGCCATCTGGAATCGATTCGAGCAGACGCGAGATCTGTTCGAGTGACGCTTCGACGGTGACGCGCGCATTCTCGGGGTCACAGCCGGCGTAAACGGTGAACGAGCCGGTATCGCGGAACTCGCTCGGGTAGCTGTGCACGTCATAGACCAGCGCGCGCTCTTCGCGCAATTCGAGGAAGAGACGGCTGGACATGCCTTCGCCAAGGACGGTGCTCAGCAGGTCCACCGCGTAACGGTCCGGGTGGTCCAGGGCGACGCTCGGATAGGCGATGCAGATGTGAGCCTGCTCGGTCGCCTTTTCGCGGATGGCGATGCGCTTCTTCGGAGCCTTCTCTTCGAACGGGTACCAGGGGCCAGGGACGATGGCCGGCATGTCGCCGAGCCAGCGCTCCGCTTCGTCCACGATCATTTCGTGGCGGATGTTGCCGGCGACCACGAGCACCATGTTCGAGGGCACGTACTGTGCCTTAAGGTAGGTGTTTACGGCGGCGAGGGGGAGGGCGCGGACGCTCTCCGGGGTGCCGCCAACGTTGCGGCCCAGGGGCTGCTCCGGCCACATCGTTTCGTCCACGAGAATCCCCGCGAGTTCGCCGGGGCTATCTTCCACCGTAGCGAGCTCTTCGAGGATGACGCTGCGCTCTTTTTCGAGCTCGGCCGAATCCATGATCGGGTCGCGGACCATGTCTGCGAGTATATCGACGGTCTGCTGGGCAGCGGCGTCCGGGACCTTTGCGTAGTAGACGGTGACTTCGCGGTCGGTGGCGGCGTTATGCATGCCGCCGAAGCCCTCTATGGCCTCGGAGATGATGCGGGCGGTGGGCCGGCGGGAAGCACCCTTGAAGAGCATGTGTTCGAGGAAGTGCGATAGCCCCGCCTCTTCGTCGCGTTCATAGCGGCTGCCGGCACCGACATAGATGCTAACAGTGGCGGAGCGGGTGTGGGGGAGTTCGGCGGTGACAATGCGAAGCCCGTTGGGCAGTGTTGTTTTGTTGTACATGAAGAAAAACCGGCCGGGTTCAGCCGGGGCGGAACTCCATTGTAGGGGCGCGGTGTTCCTGAGGGGAACCGTTCAGGCCGGTGGTTGCTTTCTACGTATAGAGGGGTGGCCTTGGGCCGGAGGCGTAGAGTGCGAAGCATGAATCCCTACCAGCCCCTGCCACCCGAAGTCGCGGCCATCGCACGTTCTGAAATGGAGCGGCGGACGGTGCCCGGCCTTGCCGTAGCCGTCCTCCACGATGGCGCGGTGTACGCCGAGGGGTTTGGCGTCACGAACATTGAGCATCCGCTGCCGGTGGACGCGGACACGCTCTTTCAGATCGGCTCTACCTCGAAGACGTTTACGGCGACGGCGCTGATGCAACTGGTGGAGGAGGGCTTGCTGGAGCTTGACGCGAAGGTGCGGGACTACCTTCCGACGTTCGAACTCCAATCCGACGAGGACGCCGAGCGCCTTACGGTGCGCCACCTCGTTTCGCATCACGGCGGATTCGTGGGCGACTACTTCCGGGATACGGGCCGGGGCGACGATGCGCTCGGGAAGATTGTGGCGAAGATGGCGAACTCGCCGCAGCTGCTGCCCGCGGGCACGGCTTTCTCCTACAGCAACGCAGGCTTCTACGTGCTGGGGCAGATCATCGCCACGCTCCGCGGCATCCCATTTGAGAGCGTGATCCGCGAACGCATCTTCGAGCCGCTGGGGATGGCGCACTCCACCTACTTCGCGGAAGAGGCGATAGTCCACGCCGTGGCGGCCGGGCACATTGT
>JBDSEP010000247.1:0-3401 GCA_039919985.1 Tepidiformaceae bacterium
ACCTCATCGACGAGCGGGAGTGCTCCCGAAGAGAGTGCGTCCGTGATGAATGCAGCGGTATCGCGGATGTCGCCGAAGGGAACGTCCGGGTTCGTAAGCAGGGCGAGCGTGGCCCGGGTGCCAGGAGCGGGTTCCACAATTGATGCGCCGAGGTGGCGGGCGGCGTTGCAGAGGCTCGGATAGGTAGACGGACTGGCTGCCACGATGTCGCCGCGGGTGAGGGTAGCGTAGGCAATGGCCGCGAGCGCCTCGCCGGCCCCAGAGCAGAGCAGGATGTCGTCCGCTCCAAGCGTCGTGTAGCGGGAGGCTATCGCGAGGCGCAACGGGAGGGAGGTCTGCGGCGTCAGGAAAGCGCCGGAGATGTCGTCCGAGTTGAGCACGCGCAGCGCCAATGGGTGCGGCGAGGAGGTCGAAAGGTCGATCATCCCGGGCGAAAGGTGAGCTGCGTAAAAGGCGGGCAGATCCAGGTCCGCGGTCTCCGGCATGGGTGGACGGTAGCAGTGGATCGCGCACGAACGGTTACGCAATTCTTACCCGGGTGGCAGGCGCGTCGCAGTCTGCCCCGGTTTGGCGAGCGGAGTCGCCGTTTCCGGTAGGATTCGTCCATGGCTGAAGAGAGCAGGAAGACCGTACTCGCGGCGATGGGCGCGAACTTCGGAATCGCGGTGGGGAAGCTCGCCGCCGGATTGATTACGGGAAGTGGCGCGATGCTCGCAGAAGCGGGGCATTCCGCGGCCGACACGGTCAACCAGGTGTTCCTGCTGCTTGGTCTGCGCCTTGCGGAAGCGAAGCCGGACGAGGACCATCCGCACGGCTACGGGAAGGAGGGGTTCTTCTGGTCGTTCCTCGCTGCAATCTTCATCTTCGTTGCGGGGGCTACGTTCTCCGTTTACGAAGGCCTGCGAACGCTGGCCCAGAACGACGTGCACGAGCGCACCGCGACCGAACTGGCGATCGGCTTTGGCGTCCTTGGGATGGCGTTCCTGTTCGAGTCTGTCTCGTTCGTCGTGGCGGTGCGCGAATTGCGAAGGAGCGCCTCGCGAAGGGCCTGGAGTTTCGTCCAGTATCTCCGAAAGTCGCCTGACCTCACGACGAAGACGGTGTTCTGGGAGGATAGTGCGGCCCTCGCCGGACTCGCTCTGGCAGCGCTCGGGCTTTTTGTTTCGGAAGTCACGGGGAACGAGCATTGGGACGGCGCGGCGGCTCTCAGCATCGGGGCGGTGCTGGCACTGGTAGCGGTGATGTTGGGGCTGCAATCGCGTAAATTGCTGCTTGGTGCGGCGGCGAGCGAAGAGACGCGTATGGCGATCTCGGCCAGCGTGCGCGCGTTCCCCGAGGTGCAGCAAGTTGTGCGGCTGCTCACGATGCAGCTCGGCTCTCACAGCGTGCTCGTCTCTGGTGAGCTCGCGGTGCAACGGCGAATGACAACGGAGCAGATCGAAGATCTGCTGCTGCGAATCGACACGCAGCTGGAGAAGGACGTCCCAGAGGTCTCGGAGACGTTCTGGGAGCTGAAACGGGGGACGGATGAGGCCAAACCCGCGGGCGATCGGTAGGTCCGCGGGCCGCGGTTCGGACAAGCCGAAAGCCCGGCGAATTGCCGGGCTTTCTCTATGTCGGAACGAATTGCGCCGACTAATCGATTTCGACGGTTGCGCCGGCCTCGGTGAGCTTAGCCTTGATGGACTCGGCTTCTTCCTTGCCGATGCCTTCCTTCACCTTGGCTGGTGCGGATTCAACGAGATCCTTGGCCTCCTTGAGGCCGAGGCCGCTGACCACTTCGCGCATCGCCTTGATGACGTTGATCTTGTTTTCGCCAAAGCTCTTGAGGGTGACGTTGAACTCGGTCTTCTCTTCCTCGGGCTCGCTGGAGGCGGCAGCGCCGCCCGCGGCGGGGCCTGCGGCCATCATCATGGGCGCGGCGGCGGTGATGCCGAACTCTTCCTCGATCGCCTTGCTCAGGTCGCGGAGTTCGAGGAGCGTCATCCCCTTGATAATTTCCAGTGCTTCTTCGATCTTTGCCATGTGAACCTCGTAGTTTGTAGTTAGTGTGGTGCCGGGGCGCGAACTAAGCGGCGCTTTCGAGCTGGGCGGCGCGGGATTCGATGAGCCCCGCGAAGTTGCGCATGCTGGCCTGGAGCAGGCCCGCGAAGTTGTAGAGCGGGCTCTGCAGCTTGGCCACGACATCTGTGAGGAGTTGCTCCTTGGAGGGCAGCGTGGCGAGACTCTCGACTTCACTGCGGGACAGCACCTTGCCCTCCATCCATCCGCCGAGGATGTTCAGCGTCATGCGCTTGACGCGCAGGTGCTCGGCGAGCAGCTTGACCGGCGCGACCGGGTCGCCAAATCCAAGTGCGATGGCTGTGGGGCCGGAGAGCAGGTCTGCCATCTCCGGGCGGCCAGCTTCCTTTGCGGCCATCGCCGCGAGCGTATTCTTCACGACCTTCACTTCCACGTTTGCCGGGCGCAGGGCGCGGCGAAGGTCCGTGAGTTGGGCGACGGTGAGGCCACGATAGTCAGCGCTGATGGCGATCGAGGCCCGCGCCATTGCGTCCTTGATCTCGGCCAGCATTGCTACTTTCCGTGGGGTCGGCATGGGCATCTCCTTCGATTGGAGTGACGGCCGCGCATTACCGTGGTGGGTAAGGCGAATGCCAGTTGCGTTGGAGCCGGAGAACAGAAATCCCTGCGCATCGGCAGGGAGGGAAGCGCACGCGTGCGCCACATCATCACTGCCTCGGCAGGCGCCTTTCGGCATTCTCCCCCATCCGAAGATGGTTCGCATAGGGACCTGTGGTCTTGGGCTCTTTTGGTTTGTCGAAAGGGAATGTATCCCATCGCGACTGAAGGGGCAAAGCACGAGGTGTGGTTCGGGGATTGATCCACCTGATGGCTGACCTTTCCGGCGGTCTTCCCGGCTACCGATTAGAGTGTCGCGATGGCCCAACTTCTGCTCCTCCCGCTGCTCTTTCTCGCCTTCATCGCCAGCGATTGCGGGGGCGACGATTTGCCGAGAGCGGTGGGCGCGACCCACGCGGTGGTCACGGTCTCGGCCGAAGGTAGGAGCGCGAGGGTAGTGGTCGAGATTGCTGCCACCGAGAAGCAGCGCCAGCAGGGCCTGATGCTCCGCCAGTCCATGGACGAAGACGCCGGCATGCTCTTCCTCTTCCCGGCCGACACCACGGTGGGATTCTGGATGCACAACACATACATTCCGTTAGACATCGCCTATATCGACGTTTCGGGTAGCGTCCTCGAGATTCGCAAGGCGGAACCGCTCAACGACACCAGCCTGACGCCGAGAGGCCCCTACCGTTACACGCTTGAGGTGAACCAGGGCTGGTTCGAGCGTCACGGGCTCGGCCCGGGGGCAAGGGTCACGCTGCCGTCCGGATTACCTG
>JBDSEP010000110.1:0-3683 GCA_039919985.1 Tepidiformaceae bacterium
TCCAACCGCTCGAGGGCGGCTTTCCCCGCGTCGTTTGGCGCGAATTGCGGGATCATGCCATCGCCAATGCGGGCCGCTCGCTTCATCACGCGTTCATCCGAACCGCCGAACCAGATTGGAATCTGGCGGCCCGGGAGCGGCTTAATACTCGCCCGATCGATCCGGTGCCACTGGCCCGCATAATCCACGAGCGGCTCACTCCAGAGGCGGCGAAGCACCTCCACCTGCTCCTCCTGGCGCTTCCCACGGTTGTGGAAATCCTCGCCCAGCGCGTCGTACTCCACGTAGTTCCAGCCCGTGCCAATCCCCAGTCGCAGCCGTCCTCCCGAAAGGATGTCCACTTCCGCCGCCTGCTTCGCGACCAACGCCGTCTGCCGTTGCGGGAGGATGATGATTCCGGTTACCAGCCCCAGCGACTTCGTTACCGCGGCGAGGTAGCCGAACAGCACGAACGGTTCGTGGAACGACGTCTCGTGGGTGTACGGGCCGGTGAGCCGCGGCTCGCGGTCCGGGTGCGCCCCAAGAACATGGTCGTACGCCAACAGGTGGGAATAGCCAAGCTCTTCCGCCGCCTGCGCGAAATCGCGTATTACCGAAGGATCGTCACCGATTTCGGACTGCGGGAATACGACACCGATCTGCATGGGTCACTCCTCCGACACCCGCTCAACTTGTGCCGCGCACAGCTTACCGTGCGTTGAGGACCGTTATCGAGTTGCGTTGCTCAGACCTCGACCGCCAGCCGCTCCAGCCCACGGAAACCCGGCACCGTCTTCCACTCGTACTCCTGTTCCGCCAGGCGCAAGGCCGGGAAGCGTGCGAGCAGCGTCTGCACGCCGATCAGCGCTTCCAGGCGCGCCAGCGGCGCCCCAATGCAGTAGCGGCGCCCACCACCAAAGGCCAGGTGGTCGATGTCTTCGCGGGTGATATCGAACTTGTGCGGGTTCTCGTGCAGCCGGGGGTCGTAGTTCGCGCCACCAAGCGAGACGGTGATCGACTGGCCCGCGTGCATGGGGCAGCCTGCGATCTCGCGCTCATCCACGGTGATTCGACCGGAGTAGGTCACCGGCCCTTCGAACCGCAACATCTCCTCCACGGCGTTCGCCAGCAGCGAAGGATCGTCCCTCAACATCGTTGCCTGCTCCGGATGCTCCAACAGGTTCTTCATCCCGTTACCCAGCAGGTCGGTGGTGGTCACGTTCCCTGCCCCAAGCAGCAGGGCGATCATCGAAACGACCTCTTCATCGTTGAAGAAGCTGCCGTTCTCTTCGGCAGTGAGAAGGCCGGTGATCAGGTCTTGGCGAGGCTCGGCCCGGCGTTCCGCGATGGCTCGACGCAGGTACGTCTCGAGTTCGGCACGAGACGCCTCGGCTCGGCGCTTCGTCTCTTCGCTCGCGAACGGGTCGAATCCGGCGGCGACTCCCTCGTCTGTCCAGCGCTTGAAGTCCGCCTGGTCTGCAGGGTCGACCCCGAGCATCTCGGCAATCACGATCGTCGGGTACGGCTGGCAAAAGGTGGTCATCAGGTCGAACGACGGCGCGTCGCCAATGGCGTCTATGAGCTCGTTCGCGATCTCTTCGATCCTTGGGCGCATCTTTTCGATGGCGCGAGGCGTGAACGCTTTCGTCACCAGCGCCCGCAGCCGCGTGTGATCCGGCGGATCGAGGAAAAGCATGCTCGGCTCTCGGTCGTCTGACCGGTTGCGGAACAGCTGGTTGAAGGTGCCCGCTGCCGCCTTTCGCGGGTCCACCGCAAGGTCTCGGTCGTTCAGGATGGCCTGCACATCTTCGAACCGGGAAACGATGTAGCGTCCGAGCATCGGGTCGTGCTGAATTCGGCCAGCCTCGCGCACTTCGTCGAGCAGCGTGAACGGATCCTTCTGGTATTCCGGGTTGCGCGGGCTGAGGGCGAGTCCGTTGGGGAGGGGCTTCGGCTGGTCACTCATCGTTAAACACCGATCTTCAGGATTTCCCTCAGCATAGTGATTCCGAACCCCGTTCGAAAGGTGCCAGCACCCAACGTCCGCCGCCCCGTTTAGCCGAGCGTGGGCTGGCCGCGGGGCGCCTCGGCGAGCGCTTCGAACAGCTCTTCAGTGTTCACCTGCATCTCGATGTAGCGCCCGCCCGCCAGCCCATACGCCGCGCGCTCAATCTCCCGAGACATTGGCGTCAACACCACCACACCAAGCCCCCTGCTAACCAGTTCTCCGCAGAGCAGCAACGAGCAATCCGCAGGCGTGGTGAGCACCACTCCGCCTACCGTAAGGCCCGAAAAGCCAGTGGAGAGCGGCGCTACAACTAAGTCCGCACCACGCCTTACCCGGGCAGCAAGGGCGATACGCAGTGCATCGTCGCCAATCACAACGTGAACCCTCGTTGCGTTCATTCTCCAGATGGTGCCCCTCCGCGTCACCGCATTCGATGGGCGAAGGGCGCTTATTCCGGGCCCAACCGCCCCATCGTCACCGTTCGCCGAAGCAGCCAGCGGCTCGCTTGCCGCCGGGCCGCCTACTCCGGAAGGCCGTACGCTTACCGCCAATGCCACGCATGCGACCGAAGCCCAACTCCACTCCTGATGACATCGCCTTCGGAATTAACTCCTGCGCGATGGCCATCGAAACCGGCAACGCGCGTTCGCTCCTCTACCTTCGCGAAACGAAGAACGAGCGCGTCATGGCTCTCGTGGAGAGTGCCCGCGCCGCGAACATTCCCACAGCTGACACCGACATCTTTCGCCTCGATGAACTGACCGCTGAAGGCGTGCACCAGGGCGTCCTCGTGCGCCTCCGAGACTTCGAACCGGTGGACCTCGCGGCCGTCGCAAAACGTGCACCTGGCCCCTCGCTCGTGGTTCTGCTGGACCGCGTCACCGACCCTCAGAATCTTGGCGCGGTGCTTCGCGCCTCGGTCGCCGTGGGAGTGGATGCGGTAGTGCTGCCGCGACGTCGCGGTGCCCTTCTCACCCCCGGCGTGCATCGTGCCAGCTCCGGTATTAGCTTCCTCGCGCCCGTGGCCGCGCCCCAGAATCTCGCCTTGGCGATTAAGACGCTCAAGGAGAACGGCTACTGGGTGGTGGCCACGGACGGTGGCGAGGGTAGTCAGCCCGCGACCGCCTTCGACTGGCCTCCCAAGACCGCCCTCATCATGGGGAGCGAAGGCGAGGGCGTCGCCCATCTCCTCCGCCGCGAAAGCGACTTCTCGGTCGCGCTGCCTATGGACTCGCGCGTTGAATCGCTGAATGTTGCCGTTGCCTGCGGGGCGCTCTCCTACCTCTGGCGGCGACAGTGGCCCATGCCGGCCGTCCCGCGCAGCGAACCTGCTACGCCGCCCGACCACCACTAGCAACTTCCGCACGCTTGGCAACGGCACGAGAACTTCATCTCGCTGACACGTCTCCGAAACAGCAACGAGCCAACCTCCTGATGAGGAGATTGCATCGATGACTGTCTACCGTTCCATCCGCATTCAGCTACCGGACCGTCCCGGTTCGCTTTCTGCCATTACCGCCTCGCTCGCCGCCCACGGTGTGGATATTGTCCGCCTGGATGTCGTTTCGCAAGAAGGGCAGAGCGCGGTGGACGACCTCTACCTCGGCGCGCCCTCCGAGGACGCGCTCGACCGGGCGATCCGCGGTTTCCACAGCGACGTCACAGCGCAGCCATTCAGCGAACTGCTTGGAGACCC
>JBDSEP010000345.1:0-2805 GCA_039919985.1 Tepidiformaceae bacterium
GCCATCGGGTTCGCGCCCGAGGTCACAACCTTAAGGCCGCCCCGGACGATCGCCTGGGCCAGCACCGTCGCCGTCGTGGTGCCATCGCCGGCCACGTCGTTGGTCTTGGTGGCCACCTGCTTGGCGAGCTGCGCGCCCATGTTCTCGAACGGGTCGTCCAGTTCGATCTCACGAGCCACGGTCACGCCGTCCTTCGTGATGCTGGGCGCGCCGTACTTCTTATCTATCACGACGTTTCGGCCTCGTGGGCCGAGTGTCACCTTCACGGCGTCGGCGAGCGCGTCGACACCGTCCTTGAGGCGACGGCGGGCTACTTCGTCGAAGACGAGTTGCTTCGCAACCATTGGGTTGAATCCTTCCTGAACGAGCGAGACACCGAGAGAACGAAGGCAGCGATCTCGCGATCCGTCTCCGGTTTCGGTGTCCCGCTGGGTTGTTTCGTTTTAGACGACGAGCTTGGCGAGGACGTCCTTCTCATTGAGGACGATGTACTCGTTGTTATCCAGCTTCACTTCGGTGCCGGTGTACTTGGCGTAGAGAATCCGATCGCCAACGCCAACTTCGAGAGGCACTCGCTTGCCGTTGTCATCCAGCCGACCTGGGCCAGCCGCGACCACTTCGCCCTGCTGCGGCTTCTCCTTCACGGTGTCCGGGATGACCAGGCCACTGGCCGTCACTTCGTCCTGCTTCAGGGGAGTGATAACGATGCGGTCCGCCAGCGGGACCAGCTTGGTCTTGAGGGCGGCCTTAGGGGCTGCTGCGGTCTTGGTTGCCATGTGTGGGAAATCCTCCTGGGTACATTCAGGTGTGTATCTGAGCAATGGAATATTAGCACTCTCCGCCCGTGAGTGCTAGTCGCCTTCGCCAGCACACCCTGCGCCCTCCGAATCGCCCCGCCCCACCCGCCGGAAGCGCGTCGCTACTGTGCCCGGGCCGCTGCTACGGGCGCACACCCCGCCGCGTAGGAGGTGATCCCGAGCGCCGAGATGCTCAGCGTCAATGTCTGTGCCGGCGCGTCTGGCCACCCCAACACTGCCTTATAGCTCCCCGCGGTCCTCGTCACGGACACCAGTCCCGGCCGGCTCGCGAGGAACGCCGTAAACTCGCCACGGACCGCTTCGGCCGTCATCCATACCCGCTGGCAGCCTGCCAGGTAGAGTTCATGCGTCGTCCCCGGCAGTTCACCGGCCGCGCACGGCAGGAGCGGCAGGCCACCCCATGGGACGCGCCCGCAGGCCACCTGCTGGGACGCCATACTCCCAACTGCGCGATCCACGTCGCCCTCTAAGAATCCGGAGAGCGCGCCGTCGACCACGAGCACCCCTGTCGAAGCCGGACCCATGCGCAGCGTAGCGGCAGTCTGCAGCTCCGGTTCCGCCGGTGCCACGGTACCGCTCGCGCTCGCGTGGCTCTGTCGCGTCAGGTTTCGCCCGAATCCACCCGCCACGCCAAGGAAAACCACCGCCACCAGAGCGAATGCCAGCCGCGCCAGCACCGCTGAGCGTGCCGGTCGACCGCTCTTCGCGGTGCTTCCGGCAGCCTGTGCGTAGTGCCGCGCGTAGGTTGCGCGTTGGTAGAGCGCCTCCGGCGCCGGCCCGCGCACCTGGTAGATCGCGGCGTCCACTGGAGCCCGCGGCGGGACGGAGCCAGCCCGCGCCCGCGCACTGATTGGCGGGTGGGGAGTCGGTCGCCGTACCACCTCGTCGCGCTCACCGTGAGGTCGCGAAGGGCCTCGCCAGAATGGAGGTTTTAGCTGCTGTTCGGAAAGGCTCATGGTCGGAATCCTCAGGAGGGTGCGGGGCTTGAACTTGGTGGGGCGGCGAAACTTTCAGTTGTCGCGAGGCTCTCTCTCCCCGGTGCTCTTGCCTTCCGGCTCCCAGTTTTCGATCACCTGGTTGAACTCCGCGCCGAGCAGAAGAATGAACGCAGAGCTATAGAGGTAGACCATGAAAAAGGCGATCCCTGCCAGCGCCCCGTAGGTCTCCCCTGGTCGCGAGAGCACATTCACGTAAAGGGCGAAGATCGCTGTGAAGAGCAGCCACAGGCCCACCCCGGTGAGCGATCCCTTGCCAACCCAGCGCACCCGCTGCTCCACATCCGGGGCGAAATAGTAGGTCAGCGAAAACGCCGCAAGCACTGCGCCGACAACCACGGCCCACGCCATCGACCACCAGATCCACTGGTAACTCACGCCCAGGCCAGACCAATCCGCCATCGCCGAAGTGAGCCCCGCCCCGGACACAATCACCACCAACGCCACCACAAAGAGCGACATAGTGACCACTGAGACGAGAACCGAAAGGAGCAACCGCCGCAGTCCGCTGCGCCGCTCCTTCACGCCGTAGACCACGTTTAGCGCGTGCATCGTCGCCCGGAACGTCTCGGCGATTGCCCAGAGCGCTACCACGAGCGAAACACCCACTCCGAGCGTGAAATCTCCGCTCGCCTGGGGCTTCGGCGCCTCCTGTAGTTGCTCTTTCAACGGACTATTGGCCACGCCCGGGATTACCGTGCCAACAAGGTCAGAAACCTGCGACACCAATTGGCTCGCGCCAACCACGTTCAGCAGCCAGAGAATCGAAATCAGGGTGGGGAAGAAGGCGAACATCATCCGGTAGGCGATGTTTCCAGCCAGTGCGGGGATGGCGTGTGCCCCCACCTGCTTGTGCACCCGCACCACACAGTCGCGGATCGGCATCTTCGTGCCCGGGACGGCCAACTCCTCGCCCGCCTCCTGAACGCGACCAACTGTAGAGGTCACTGCTGCACGCGTGCTCATCGCCGCGATCGTCGCAGCTGGTGCGT
>JBDSEP010000368.1:0-3361 GCA_039919985.1 Tepidiformaceae bacterium
CGACCTACTTCCGGCTGGCCCTGTCGCTCACGGACCAATGGGCGCAGGGGATGACGCTGCCCACCGGCGCCCACGAACTCGTGAACTTTCTTGGACCATGGGTGCAGGCCGAGGAAGAGGCGAAGCAGCGTCTCCTAGAAATTGAGCCCGCCGAAGAGCGAGTGGCGCAGCTCGCAGAACTCCTGGACGACCTGCTTACGCGGACGCGCGAAGAGGTGGAAGCGTATAGGCGGCGAAAGTTCAGCGGGCCTGCTGCCGAAAACTGAAGCTGGCCGGAGGTCAGGGGAGCGCGAGCATCCGTTCGAGCGCCACAAGCGACCACTTGCGGGTCTCGGTATCGACTTTGATTTCGTTGACCACGTGGCCCTGCAGCAGCCCTTCGAGCACCCACGCGAGGTACGCCGGGTGGATGCGGTACATTGTGCTGCACGGGCAGACAACCGGATCCAGGCAGAACACCGTTTTATCGGGGTTCGCTTTGGCGAGCCGGTTCACGAGATTGATCTCCGTGCCGACAGCCCACACTGAGCCCGCCGGCGCCTCGCTCACGGCCTTGATGATCACCTCGGTCGAGCCCCAGGAGTCTGCGGCCTGGACGACTTCCCAGCGCGTCTCTGGATGAACGATGACGTTGACCCCGGGATAGTCGCGTCTAGCCTTTTCAATCTGCTCCACCGAGAAGCGTTGATGGGTGCTGCAGTGCCCCTGCCAGAGGATCACCTTCGCCTTGCGGATCTGTTCAGGAGTCAGGCCCCCGTGAGGCATGCGCCAGTTCCAGAGGGCCATCTCATCTAGCGGGATGCCCATCTGGTACCCGGTGTTGCGCCCAAGATGCTGGTCGGGGAAAAAGAGGATCTTCTCGCCCCGCTCGAACGCCCAGGCGAACGTTTTGGCAGCGTTGCTGGAGGTGCACACAATGCCATTGCGTTCGCCGACGAACGACTTGAGGCTCGCGGCGCTGTTCATGTAGGTAACCGGGATGACGGTCGCCTCGCCATTGAGCGCTGCGTTAATTTCGTCCCACGCTGCGTAAACGTCATCGGGGTCCGCCATATCCGCCATCGAGCACCCCGCGGCGATATTCGGGAGCAGCACCCGGACGTTCTCGGGGGTGAGAATATCGGCGGATTCGGCCATAAAGTGCACGCCGCAAAAGAGCACATATTCGGCGCTGGTTTGGGCTGCCGCCAGAAGTGAGAGCTTGAAGCTGTCGCCCGTGAAATCGGCGAATTTAATCACTTCGTCGCGCTGGTAGTGGTGACCGAGGATAACCAGCTTCTTGCCGAGCGCGGCGCGTGCCCGAGTAATCCGGCCGTCTAGCTCCTCCGGGGACATCTCGAGGTAGGCCTTTGGGATGTCCTGCTGCCACGTGATGAATGCGGGCTCCTGGGCCAACGGCACCGGGATGAGCGAGTCCGTAGGACAGGTATCCGGGTCCGAGTAGAGGGCGAGCCGTTCTTCGTGGGTTCCGGCAGGGCGCTTGGCAATCGAGGTGGTCATCGGGCGACGTCCAATCTGGAAGAGTTAGTGTCACTAGTACACTATCTATCCATCTAACCTTGCCATGCGTCGGAGAAAGTGTCAACCGCACACTAAGTCCCGTCCCCGATTCGAAGTCTGTTGACGCTCCTCGACACGTGGAAGCCCCTTGACATCCTCTCCGACGTCGAGGAATACTTCAGCGTATGGTGAAGTATCTGCCAGGAATCGATGACGCCCTGAGGGCCCTCGCCGACCCAACGCGCCGCGCCATCGTCGAGCGGCTGACGTTGGGCGAAGCGTCCATGAGTGAGCTCGCCGCTCCGTTCGCGATCTCGCTGCCCGCTGTGCACCGTCACGTCGAAATCCTCGACCGCTCGGGCCTCGTTTCGTGTACAAAACGGGGGCGAGTGAGGCACTGCCGTCTCGAAGCTCGTGCGTTCGACCCCCTCGCGGGCTGGATCGACGAGCGCCGAGCAGAGTGGATCGGGCGGTTTGACGCCCTTGAGCGCCAACTCACCGAGGAACCGCAGCCATGACCTTGCCTGCGCAGATCGAAACCATCGTTCTCCGGCGGACATTGGACGCCTCGCTGGAGCGCGTCTACCGGGCCTGGACAGAGGTTTCTGAAATTGCCCAGTGGTGGACCTGTGGCGAGGGCCGGCCCGGCACCATCCTCGAATTCGATCTCCGGGTGGGTGGTCGAATGGTCGTTTCGTTTGGCAACCCGGGGGAGGAGCCGTCGCTGAATACGAGCGTCTACTTGGAGGTCGTGCCGCACGAGAGGCTCGTTTTTACGATGACACGCGTGAAATCCGGTGTGGTCCGCGCTGAGACACGCTGTACCGTTGAGTTTCGGGCGCTGGGCAATCAGACCGAGGTCGTCCTGACCGATACCGGCATCGGTGGAGCATCGAACGAGAAGGGCTGGAGGCCGACGCTTGCCAGCCTGCAGATATTCCTGCAAACGGCCCCTGGCCAATTCGAAGGAGAATAACAATGCCCCGAGTACACGTCATGGTTGGCACGCGCAAAGGCGCATTCATCTACAGTTCGGACGAAAACCGCGAGAACTGGCAGCTTTCGGAGCCAATCCTCCCCGGCTGGACGGTCCAGCATATGGCCGCCGAGACGCGCATGGGGTCATCTCGCCTCTACGCCTCCGCCAATCACTTCGCCTGGGGCCCGTCCGTCTCTCGCAGCGACGACGGGGGCAAGACCTGGGAGCAGCGCAGCCCCGGGCTCGCTTTCGCGTCCGATGCCGGCCTCTCCGTCGTCTGCGGCTGGCATATCGAACCGGGGCTCAAGGATCAGCCGGGCGTGGTGTATGTGGGCACCCAGCCCGCGGGGCTCTTCCGAAGCGACGACTTTGGCGAGTCGTGGTCGTCCGTCGAAGCGATCAA
Organism: Tepidiformaceae bacterium; assembly: GCA_039919985.1. GTDB lineage: Bacteria > Chloroflexota > Dehalococcoidia > Tepidiformales > Tepidiformaceae > PNKC01. The sequence goes on from JBDSEP010000368.1 coordinate 2,883, forward strand.
CAACCATAAACTCCGCCCGCTCTGGGGACCCACGGGCCTCGTCGGCGAGTCCTCACTGCACTCCATCCAGGTGGATCCTCGTGACGCGATGCGGGTCTACGTGTCGATCAGCTCTGGCGGGAGCTACATGACGGAAGATGGCGGGGAAACGTGGACGCTCTGTTCCCACGGTATCGTAGTTACTACGCCGGCGGCGAAAGAATTTCTGGCGGAGATCGCCGAGATGTTCCCGAACCCTGAGTTACCCCCCGATGTGGATCCCGCGGCTCTCGATGAGTTCCACAAGCTACGTATCGATCCAAAGAATCCCGACCGGCTCTGGGGCCAATCTCACGTCGGGGTGTTCAAGTCCGAGGACCGCGGCAAGCACTGGGAGGACGTGACGAACGGCCTGCCTTCGTTCCACGGCTTCCCGATCGCCGTGACAAAGCAGGGGCCGGACCATGTGTACGTGCTGCCCCTGGAGTTTCAGGCGAACA
>JBDSEP010000372.1:0-2860 GCA_039919985.1 Tepidiformaceae bacterium
CGTTCGCCGTCTCCATCGTCCAGTACACGCAGGAGCACACCAATCTCATTCGCCGCGCTCCCGGCGACCGAATAAACCTCGAGACCGACATCATCGCTCGCTACGTCCAGCAGTTCGTGGAAACCACCGGCACAGGAGTGACATCATGACCGAACGAGACTCAGTCATCGTCTCCGTCCCCGAGGCGATCGAAGAGTATCGCCGCGGCCACTTCGTCATCATCACTGACGACGAAGATCGAGAGAACGAAGGCGACCTCGTGATGGCCGCCGAGTTCGTCACTCCCGACGCCATCAACTTTATGGCGAAGTACGGCCGCGGCCTCGTCTGTTGCGCCATCACGGAGGCCCGCGTCGCGGCCCTCAGGCTGCCGATGATGGCCGAGGACAACAACTCGCACTTTGGCACTCCGTTCACGGTCTCCGTCGAAGCGCGCACCGGCGTTACTACCGGCATCAGCGCCGCCGACCGCGCCCGCACCATCCAAGTTCTGCTCAACCCGGAATCCCAGCCAGACGACCTGGTTCGTCCCGGGCACATGTTCCCACTCCGGGCGCGCGCCGGCGGCGTTCTGGTGCGCGCCGGTCAAACCGAAGCCAGCGTCGATCTCGCCAAGCTCTCTGGCCTGCAACCCGCCGGCGTCCTCTGCGAGATCATGAAGGCGGACGGCGAAATGGCCCGCATGCCAGACCTCAAGCGCTTCGCTCGCCGCCACGGCCTGAAAATAGTCACCGTCAACGAAATGATTCGCTATCGCCTGCGCACCGAGCGCCTCGTCCACCGCGTCGCCGAGACGAAGCTCCCGACCCCTTCCGGCGAGATGATGATTCTCGCCTACAAGACCGACAACGACCCCGCGGAGCACGTCGCCGTGGTTCGCGGACCAATCGACCCGGACAAGCCGGTGCTCGTCCGTGTCCACGACCAGTGCGTTACGGGCGACGTCTTCGATTCACTGCGCTGTGACTGCGGCGAGCAGAAGGACCGCGCCATGGCGATGATCGGGGAGCAGGGAGGCGTCTTCCTCTACATGCGCCAGGAAGGCCGCGGCATCGGCCTGCACAACAAGCTCCGGGCCTACGAGCTTCAGGACCAGGGCATGGATACCGTGGACGCGAACCTTGCCCTAGGCTTCCCAGCGGACCGCCGCGACTACGGCATCGGCATGCAGATCCTCCTCGATATCGGCGTGCGCAAGATGCGCCTGATCACTAACAATCCCGCCAAGCGCGCCGGACTCGAAGGCTACGGTCTCGAGGTGGTAGAGCGTGTGCCAATCGAGACTGCCCCCAATCCCCACAACATTCGCTACCTCGATACCAAGCGCCGCCGCATGGGCCACATCATGGATGGCCTCGAATCGATGGGGGCAGCGAAGTGACAAGCCTCAGCGCCATTTCTGGCCGGTCGGCGGCAAACCATGCCTGAGCTCGAAGGGCCAATTGATGGCGCCGGGCTGCGCGTCTGTGTGGTGGTCTCGCGCTGGAACGAGTTCATCACAAGGCAGCTCTGCGAAGGCGCCGTGACTACCCTGCGAGAATGCGGCCTGGCTGACTCCGACATCACCACCGCCTGGGTGCCAGGGGCTTTTGAAGTGCCCACGGCCGCCAAATGGGCCGCCGAGAGCGGTCGATTCGACGCCGTCGTCTGCCTCGGCGCTGTCGTGCGCGGCGAGACCGCGCACTTCGAGTATGTCGCGGGCGGCGCCGCCGAAGGTATTCGCGCGGTCTCCCTCGATACCGGCGTGCCCGTTATCTTCGGCGTGCTCACCGTCGATACCGTGGAGCAGGCGCTTTCCCGTACCGGCGGCAAGGATGGCCACAAAGGTTCCGAATCCGCCCGTGCGGCAATCGAAATGGTAAACCTCCGCAAGCTCATGGCCTGAGCCAGCCTACTGGCGCATGCGCACGGAGTTGAGCGCCAGGCTCGCCACGGAGCAGGCGCAGAGCACCAGCAACAACGCCGCGATGCTTGCAACCGAAGGTCGAAGCTTTCGCATGACTCTCTAGCTAACTTGCCTGTCCAGCTGTCGCCGCCAACTGGTCAAGAACTAGTTCATCCGTGGGAAAGGCCAACGGCCTCGGAGGCGCTCCGGGCGCGAACCACGCCAACTCCGAGAGTTCACTGTCCACCGGTTGAAGTTCGCCCCCCACCGCGCTCGCCGCGAACCAGACGCCCACCGTCTGTTTCTCCCGGTTGTGGAAATTCGAGTGCACCGCCAGCACCTCACCCAACTCCACCACCAGCCCCGTCTCCTCAGCGCATTCCCTGATCGCCGCCGCCCTCACCTCCTCGTCCCATTCCACGTAGCCGCAGGGGATGCACCACTGTCCGGCGTACTCACCACGGGCCCGCCGTCCTAGCAACACGCGCCCCTCGCCGTCTCTCACGACCGCGGCCACGCCCACAGCTGGGTTCCGATAGCGCACAAATCCACACGCCGCGCAGAAAGGCTTGCGCTCGCCACCGCGGTAATCGAAGAAGAGCGCCCCGCCGCAGTCCGGACAGTACCGGCCTTTCGGCTCCTCGGTCTTCTGGCGCCAGGCCTGGTGCGGGTCGCGAGGTTCGCTCACGGCGAAGGCAGTTGCCCGCTGGCGCGCAGATTAGCCAACGTCGCCAGGTCGTCTGCGATCTTCGCGATCGTGATCTTTACGCTCGCGTTGGCAGGCTGGTCGCCCGGTCCCCAGTGCTCGCTCGCCCGCGAAATCACAACATCCGGTACTCCTGCGATGCCCCCGATGTGCCGCAGGATCCGTGCTACGTCCGTTACCCCCGGCTCCGCATCGCCGTTGGCGATGCCGATCAGGGCAAACGGCTTGCCGCCCATCTGCGGTTCATCGATGAAATCCAGGGCGTTTTT
>JBDSEP010000160.1:0-2701 GCA_039919985.1 Tepidiformaceae bacterium
GCGTCCGGGTCGTACACCGGCAACGTGGGCTTCTCCCCCGCCAACACCATGCGAAAACGCAACGCCCCGATCAGCTCCGCGTCCGCGAGGTGCACGACTACGTCCCGCACCGACCAGCCTTCACGCCCCGGCCGGCTGAGCAGCCCCGGCTCCAGACCCTCGATCGCCCGCGTCACGAGCGTGGGCCCTTCCGTGAACTGCTGAAAGATCGGTTCGAGGGCGGGAGGAATTCGGGGCATACGCAAGCCTACCAACGCACACTCCTGCTGGCGAAGCCGCGCCCCGCGCAAAGGGCCGTTTTCCGGCGCTAGCCGCCGCTGGCACTCGCTCTGGTACACTGCTAACACAGATGGCAACCGGACAAAGAGACTACTACGACGTGCTTGGCGTACCCAAAAACGCGGACCCGGCCGAGATGAAGAAGGCCTACCGCAAGCTCGCCATGGAGTTCCACCCGGACCGCAACGCGGCCGCCGGCGCGGACGACAAGTTCAAGGAGATCAACCGCGCCTACGAGGTCCTCTCCGACCCTGACAAGCGCGCCGCCTACGACCGCTTCGGGCACGCTGGCGTCGATGGCTCCGCGGGCGCTGGCGGATTCGATGGCTTCCAGAATTTCGAAGGCTTCGGGGATATCTTCGATCAGTTCTTTGGCGGTGGGCAGCGCGGAGGCGGACGCCGTCGCCGTGGCCCTGCTAAGGGCAGCGACCTTCGCTACAACATGCGCCTTACCTTCGAAGAGGCAGTCTTCGGTATCGAGAAAGAGATCGAGTTCCAGCGCCTCGAGCGCTGCGATGCCTGTGCCGGCAAGGGCGCGGAGCCTGGCACCGAGCTCGCCACCTGCCCGGAATGCAACGGCTCGGGCGAAATCCGACGCGCCCAACAGAGCATTTTCGGCCAGTTCGTCAACGTCGCTCCCTGCCTGCGTTGCGCCGGCGAGGGCCGCATCGTCCCCAATCCCTGCGCCAAGTGCCGCGGTTCCGGCCGCGAAAAGGCCGTCCGCAAGATCAGCGTGAAGGTTCCCGCAGGCGTCGATGAGGGAGCCCAGATCCGCCTGACAAACGAAGGTGAAGCGGGCGCCAGGGGCGGCGAATCCGGCAACCTCTACGTCGTCCTCACCGTCGCCGAACACGCCAAATTCGAACGCGTGGAAGACCATATCGTCTTCGAACTGCCGATCAACATCGCCCAGGCCGCCCTCGGCGCCACCGTCACTATCCCGACGCTCGATGGCGAAGTGCAATTCGATGTGCCCTCCGGCACCCAGAGCGGCGAGGACTTCGTTCTCCGCGGGAAGGGTGTGCCCCACCTTCGCTCTACCGGCCGCGGCGACATGGTCGTGCGGGTTACCGCAGTGGTCCCCGAGGAGCTCACCGACGACCAGCGCGCCCTCCTCCAACAGCTCGCCGATACCATGGGCACACCTGTCCTGCCGCGCAAGGGCAAGGGCTTCTTCGAACGGCTGCGAGACGCCGTTGCCGGCTGACGAACCGGCGATGTCGCTCTGGTTCGAAGTTACCGCCCAGGTTCCGCCGGCGCTTGTGGAAGAGGTCTCCGAATTGATGCGCGCCGTCTCTCCCGGCGGCATTGTCGTCGACGAGGCGATCGATATCCTCGGCGCCGAGATGGGCTTCACCGTGCGCGGTGGCGAGCCCGTGCTCATTCGCGCCTACCTCCCGAGTAGCGAGCTCGGCGCAGTCCTCACCGAAGATCTGAGGTGCGCGATGCGGGCCCACCCTGCCGTGGAGCTCACCGCCAGGCCGCTCTTCGAGGAAGACTGGGCCGTCAGCTGGCGGGAATTCTTTGGCGTAGTGGATACCGGCGACCGCATCGTTATCGTTCCCTCCTGGATCGAGCACGAGGTGCGCCCCGGCCAGATCGCCATCCGTCTGGACCCGGGCCAGGCCTTCGGGACGGGCCACCACGAGACCACGCGACTCTGCCTGCAAGCCATGGACGAACTCCTCCAGCCGGGCATGGCCGTGCTCGATGTGGGCACCGGCTCCGGCATCCTCGCCATCGCAGCCATCCTCCTCGGCGCGGCAAGCGTGGAAGCGATCGACATCGACCCCATCGCCGCGGAGGTCGCTCGCAGGAACTGCGAAGCCAACGGCATCGGCCCAGAGGTGCGCATCAGCGCGGGCGTCCTCACCGCGGACCACCCGGGGCGGTACGATCTCGTCCTCTCGAATATCTCGACCGACGCGAATCTGCGCATGGCCCCGACCTTCGGCTCCGTCGTGAAGTCTGGCGGCTTAACCATTCTCAGCGGCATCCTTTCCGAGGATGCTCCTCGTGCCCAGACCGCCATGGCCGCGGCCGGCTTCGCCGCCATAGGGATTCGCCACGAGCGCGACTGGTGCCAGTTGCAGTTCCGCCGCGCTTAGCGACTCACCGCCTGGGCAGCCGCCGTCCGCACCGCCGCGATCTTCTCGTCCACTCCCTGGTACCACGCCCGGTAGTCCGTCACATTACGTGCCTGCACCGCCTGGCGCCCCGCCCGGCTGTGCTCGATGAGCGCCTCGAGCGCGCCATCGAGATCGGCGTCGAACGCTTCCACGTTCGCTGAAGGCGGGCGCAGGTCCATAAGGTTCTGGGCGCTACAGGTCGTGTTATCGGCGTACGTCGCGAAATCCACGCGGAACTGCGAGATCCTGGAAAACCTGTCGCCGGGGTAGGCGGAACGGAGCGTCTCGCGCAG
>JBDSEP010000057.1:0-3195 GCA_039919985.1 Tepidiformaceae bacterium
GCGCCCGGGCGAGGGCATCGGGATTGCGGCACAGGAGCGCGCCGCTGGCATCTGCCAGGTATTCGCGGCGGCGGCTGATGGCAAAACGGATCGCCTGGGCTGCGATCGGCGCGAGAATGGCAAGCACCAGCGCGACCAGCAGGAGAACCACCTGGAGCCCGCCTCCACCCTTCTCGTCGTTGCCCCTGCGTCGGCCGCCACCAAACATCGTGAAGCGCAGAAAGAGGTCTCCGACCAAAGCGATCAGCCCCACAAGCACCGTTACGATCGTCATGAGCCGAATGTCGTAGTTTCCGATGTGCGAGAGCTCGTGCGAAAGCACGCCCTCGAGTTCGCTTGGTTCCAGCTTATCGAGCAACCCACGAGTTACCACAATGTGGGAGTGGTTCGGATCGCGGCCGGTGGCGAAGGCGTTGGGAGCGGAGTCTTCGAGTAACCAGGTCTTGGGCATCGGGAGCCCTGCACCGATGCAGAGGTTCTCCACGCGACGTACGAACTCCCACTCCTCTTCCTTCCCTACTTGGTGTGCTCCGGAGATGGCGAGGACGATGCTCGTCGAGGCGTAGTAGGAAAAGATCGCATAAACGATCAGTCCGACGCCGACGATGCCGAGCACTCCAATGTCGCCGCCCAACGCGAACACGATGACGCCGCAGAGGGCCGTGGTGAGCACTACAAAGGTGAGCAGGAGGAAGTACGTCGCGCGCTTGTTGGCAGAAATTCGGTCGTATACGAGCACGGGGGCGCGGGGCCGGATGTCAGTATTCACGGGACCACGTCACCATTCGTCAAATGCCGACAGCCGAGTCGGCGAGGTTTGCGCCGCCGAACAGTGCGCCTCGCTGCCACGCGCAGCCCCACTGCATCGCCCCGCGCACCTCAGGTCGTGGAGAATGAGACGTTGACTTCCTCGCGGGAGGCCGCTTCGGCTTCGTAAAATTCCTCAGCTCGGAACCCGAACATCCCAGCGAGGAGGACGTTGGGGAAGACGGCGATCTTCTCGTTGTAATTGCCCACGTTGGAGTTATAGAACTGCCGCGAGTAGGCAATTTTGTCTTCCGTGTCTGTCAGCTCGCGCTGGAGTTCGAGGAAGTTCGTGTTCGCCTTCAGGTCCGGATACGCCTCGGCGACGGCGAATAGCCGACCGAGCGCCTGCGTCAGCACATTATCCGCCTGGGCGGCCGCCGCAGGGCCCTGCGCGTTCATCAGCCCGGCTCGGGCTGCGGCCACATTCTCAAAGATCTGCTTCTCGTGGGAAGCGTAGCCCTTCACCGTCTCAACAAGATTCGGGATGAGGCTCGATCGCCGCTTGAGCTGCACGTCGATTCCCGCCCACGCTTCCTTCACGCGGATTCGGGCCTTGACGAGGCCGTTGTAGGTCATCCAGAGGAAGCCGACGATAGCCAGGACGATTACGCCGACGATGATAAGCGGGATCATGGGACGCTCCGAAGAGGGGGGTGTCGAAATCCTAGCACAGCGGCCGTTCGGCGGTGTCCACCTTCGGCGAACCGTGAGCGGCCCGTGCCTAGCGCAGTACGCCTTCCGCCAGCAGCGTGCCAATCTCGTCCATGTCCAGGCCGAGAACGCGTTCGCAGACCTCGAACGTGTGCTCACCGAGTAGCGGTGCGGGCGCGCGGTGGCGTCCGGGAGTCGCGGAAAGCGACGCGGATGGGCCGTCGTAGGCCGCTCGCCCGGTCTCCGGATGGTCCAGATAGTGATAGTAGCCACGAGCCTTCATGTGGGGGTCTCGGTCGAGCATGTCCTGCGCATTCTGCACGACGCCCGCGGGGAACCCGTTCGCCTGCAGCGCAGTCATCAACTCCTCAGCGCGCCACCGAGTAGTGGACGCCCCGAGCGCCGCTTCCAGCTCATCCTCGTTGGACTTGCGCGCAGCCACCGTTGAGAAGCGTTCATCGGCCGCCAGGTCAGCACGGTCGAGCACCCGGCAGAGCTGCTGCCACTGCGCTTCGTCGTAGCAGGCGAAGGCTATCCAGCGGTCCGTGGAGCCTACCGACTCCGTGTCCTCCATACAGGGAAAGGCGCCGTGGGGCGCAGCGAGTGGATTGCGATTGCCTCCGCGGACCTGGATCGTGCCGTTCGCGAGGTAGTCGGCGACAGCCGTGCCCAGGCCGTTCACCACCGATTCGATCTGCGGCAGCTCGACGCGTTGACCTTTCCCCGTGCGGTTGCGATAGCGCAGGGCTGCGAGGATAGCGATGCATGTGTGACCAGGGTTTATCACGTAGTCGGGATAGTTGGAGCCCACGCCAAAAGGCGGTCGGTTCGCAAATCCGGACATATGGCTGATGCCAGTCACCGGTGTGAGCACCGCGCCGAAGCCGAGGAAATCGCGGTGCGGCCCCTCAAGGCCCTGCATCGGCGCATAGGCGGCGATAAGCCGCGGGTTGATCGCCGCCAGCTGCTCGTAGCGCAGATTCCACTTCTCGATAACGCGGGGAGTGAAGTTCGTCAGGAAGATGTCCGACTTTTCGATTAGCCTGTAGGCGAGCTCCTGGCCCTTCCTAAGGTTCAGGTTGAGCTGCATCGAGAGTTTGCCGGCGTTGAAGTTGTTGAAATAGCCCGAGACGTTGTAGCTGGACTTTGGCGTGCCATCGGGATTCAGGGCGAAGGGGGCCGCCAACCGAAGCGAGTCGAGCTTCGCCTCGGATTCGATGCGGATCACTTCGGCGCCAAAGGTCGCAAGGGTCTGCCCCCCGATTGGCCCGGCACCGAACCACGAGAAGTCGGCCACTCGCAAGCCCGCCAGGGGCAGGCGCGTCACAGTGCCCTCCCGGCGGGGGCAAGCGAAGCGAGCACCTCGTCGGTGTGTTCGCCGAGTCTTGGGGGTCGGGAGATGCGTACAGGCGTCTCCGAAAGCCGGTAAGGCGCGCCGGGGAACTCAAGCAGGGCGTCGAGGTAATCGAACTCAAGCTGGGCGAACCACTCCCGCGCCCGCAACTGCGTGTTCTCCGCCAGGTCCTTTGGGGTGGAGACGATGCCGTGCAGGAGCAAGCGGCGCTGGCCCTCCTCGTACGCTTCCGCGGAGGAGATTGAGGCGAAAAACTCGGCGAGCAGTGTGTTGATATGACCGAGGCCCGGGGCGAGCGTCGCGGCTCTCGCAGGGTCCCGCGCGAGTTGCGTCAGGGTGCCCAAGTTCAGGTTCGAGCAGAGTTCGCGGTAGGGCGCCTCATC
>JBDSEP010000063.1:0-6167 GCA_039919985.1 Tepidiformaceae bacterium
GCGACCACCGCAATATCGGCACGGTGACCGCGGACGCGATCTACCCGATCGTGCGGGACCGGCTGTTTTATCAGCGCGACGAGGAGGACGGCCTGGAAGCACACCAGGTGAACGAGGTGCTGCTCGCCGGTACAGACGACCCGGATTACGTGGTGGATATCTCGGAGCACTGGATGACAAAGATCGAGGCGATCGTCTGCCATGCCAGCCAGGTAGGCGGGAGGACCAAAGAGGACTTCATGAAGCAGCGCGAGGAGAGCGTAGCGAAAGAGGGTGAGATGCCGATCGAAGAGAAGTTCCGGCGCTGGAGCATCCGGCGGCCCGCGCGCAAGACGGAGGAAGAGGCGAAGATGGAAGCCGAGAGCGCCTCAGCACCAGCAGCGGGGAATCCGGGCATGGGCCAACAGAAGCCGCAGAAGTTGACCGCGTAGCGACTGGGAAGTGGGGGCTAAGCAGGCTCAATCCACTCGACGTTGAGCCGAGCGAAGCTGCGGTCAAACGAGGCGACCGGCTCATGGGCCCGCCGGGCGGACTCGGCGAGATAAGCATCGACGTACGAGACGTTAGCGCGCGCCATCACGTCCAAAGCTCCCACCACGAGCGCCTGGTCTTCCACGTCAAGGCCATCTCCAGCGAGGAAGGCCGTGAGGGCCTCCGCGATCTCGGGGCGGGCCCTAGCCGCGCGGCAGCCCGAGGCCGCGGGTGGCGATGATCCCCCGCTGGATCTCGCTTGTCCCGGCAGCGATCGTGCCTGAGACGGCCTGCAGGTAGCTGCTCGCCTGGTCCGTGATTTCGTGCGGGGAGCCGTCCCGCAGTTGGCCAGCGGTGCCCAAAAGATGCATAGCCGTGCTGGCGATGCGCTGGCCCATTTCGCTGCCGAAGAGCTTGCTGGCGCTTGCCTCGTGGTTTGGCACCATGCCGCGCGCCTGCATGGTGGCCACGCGGTAGGCGAGAAATGTGCCGACGTTCACCTCGATGGCGCGGTCTGCGAGTTCCATGCGGATGCTTGGACGGCGTTCGACCAGCTCGGGCTTGCTCCTGGCTAACTCGACGAGGCCCTCCACCGTGCGGCGGCCCCCTGCGAACGCCTGGATGCCGCTCCGCTCGAAATCGAGCGCCACCGCCATGTGGTACCAGCCGCGATTCACCTCGCCCACAACCTGGTTCGCCGGCACGCGCACGTCTTCGAAGAAGATCTCGTTGAAGCCCTCACGGTTGGCGATGTTGATGAGCGGGCGAACGGTGATGCCGGGCGTCTTCATGTCCACCATGAACATGGTGATGCCCTTATGTTTTGGCGCGTCGGGGTCTGTGCGCGCGGCAATCCAGCCCCAGTCCGCGAGGTGGCCGCCGCTCGTCCAGATCTTCTGGCCATTGAGGATGTAGTCGTCGCCATCTTTGACGGCGCGCGTTTGGAGTGCGGCGAGGTCGCTTCCGGCTCCCGGCTCGCTGTAAAGCGTGCACCACCAATCATCGCCACCGGTGATGCGGGGGATGAAGCGCTGCTTCTGTTCGTCGGTGCCGTAGAGCATGAGGCTGGGGCCGACCCAGGCGATGCCCATGCTGTAGTGCGGCGCGCCGGCGTAGGACATCTCCTCGTTGTAGACGAGCTGGCGCATGTGGCTGGCGCCGCCGCCGCCGTACTCTTTGGGCCAGGCCATTGCGAGCCAATCGCGTTGCGCGAGCTTCTTCTGGAAGCCCATGGTGGCGGTGTACTCTTCGCCGTGGCCTTCGAAGTTGACGGCACCGCGCCCGCGGGCACCGCCGGCGGAGGGGAGCTCTGCGGCGATGAACTCTCGCACTTCCTCGCGGAAAGATTCAACGTCCGGTTCGAAGGTGTAGCGCATGGTCAGACTCCTGGGGAAAGGTTCGCTTGGGGCGAAGTATAACCGTCGAGCGAGGGCTTGCGGGGGCGTTCGGGAAAGGCGCACATTTAAGGACGAGAGCGAGGGGGGAAATTCATGGATAACGAACTGAGCCGAGTGATGCGAGAAGCGCAGCAGGCAGCGGGCGGGCGAGCGTCCGGATTGATCGAAGGGCTGGCCGAACGGCTGGGTTTACATGCGCGGGCCAGCGCCGTGTTCGGTGAACCGGTGGTCCAGGGTGCCCTGACGGTTATCCCTGTGGCCAAGGTGCGATACGGCTTCGGTGGCGGTTCCGGCGCAAGTAAGAACAGTGAAGACCAACCGGGGCCGACCGAAGGCGAGGGCGGAGGTGGTGGCGTGATCGCCTCGCCGTTGGGCTTCATTGAACTGCGCGACGGAGTAGCCGAGTTCAAGCCGATCGGCGACCCGGCGTCCGCGGTGCCGGTGATTCTGGCGAGCGCGCTGGCGGCCTGGGTGGTACTTCGCGGCTTGCGCCGGCTGGTGCGATAAGGCGAGTTTTACGCTCGCCCTAGCGCGAAACCTGGTTGCCGCTATGGACGCATGAAGACCTGCGGTTCGGATTCGCCGACGGATGCAGTCATCTTGAAGTTGGGGTCGTACTTCTTGAGTTCGCGGCGGGCGATGGTCATTTTGTGGACTTCGTCCGGGCCATCGGCGAGGCGCAGAGTGCGGGCGTGAACCCACATGGAGGCGAGCGGGAAATCCTGGGTAACGCCGCCTGCGCCGTGCACCTGGATCGCGCGGTCGATGACCTTGAGGGCCATGTTCGGGATGGCCACCTTTATGCCGGAGATTTCACTCGCGGCCTCTTTGTTGCCCACGGTGTCCATCAGGTGGGCGCAGCGCAGAACATACTCACGCGCCATATCAATTTCGATGCGTGACTCAGCGATCCAGTCCTGGATGAGGCCCTTCTGGGCGACGAGGGAGCCGAAAGTAGAGCGGCTCATGGCGCGCTTAATCATCAGTTCGAGGGCTCGTTCGGCGACGCCGATGGTGCGCATGCAGTGGTGGATGCGGCCTGGCCCAAGGCGAGCCTGGGAGATCGCGAATCCGCCGCCCTCTTCACCGAGCAGGTGATCTGCGGGCACGCGTGCGTTTTCGAAGAGGACCTGCCCGTGACCGCCGCGATCCTCGTTGCCGAAGACTGTCAGGGAGCGTTCGACGGTCACCCCGGCGGTGTCCTTGGGGACAACAATCATGGACTGCTGGCGGTGCCGAGCGGCCTCGGGATCGGTTTTGCCCATGACGATCATGACGCGGCAGCGCTCGGCCATGATGCCGGAGGTGAACCACTTTCGGCCGTTAAGGATGTAGTCGTCACCATCCTTCTCGATACGTAGCGAGATGTTCGTGGCGTCCGAAGAGCCGACTGCGGGCTCAGTCATGGCGAAGGCGGAGCGAATCTCGCCGTTGAGGAGCGGCGTGAGCCAGTCGCGGCGAATGGCGTCGTTGCCATACATGTTGAGGATTTCCATGTTCCCGGTGTCCGGGGCGTTGCAATTCAACACCTCGGAGGAGAAGGGGATTTTGCCGAGTTGCTCGGAGATTGGCGCGTAGTCGAGGTTCGAAAGCTTGGTGCCCGGGTCTCCTTCGCGGAGGTGTGGGAGGAAGAGATTCCAGAGCCCGCGTTTGCGAGCCTCGGCCTTCAGTTCGTCGAGAATCGGCGGATAGGAGTGCTCCCCACCTTCATGGTACTGGCGGTAGTACTCCGTTTCGTTCGGGTAGATGTGGTCGGTCATAAAGCGGTTGATTTCGGCCTGTTGCTTGAGGCCGGCTTCGGTGAATTCGTAGGGCACGGTGTTCTCCTGGAGTTGTGGGCTGGCTGGGCGGCGCGCAACCAACGTTTGGGCCGCACAGGCTGCGCGAGAGGTACAGTGGGACGTTATACGCCGGGGGAAGGGCGGACACGAGTTGCTCAAGGTTAGCGGGCGGATGGGCTGAGCGTCCGAGCGCGATCTCTTGTTGGACACTGGCCGCTCGCCGCGGGGCTCTCCCGGCGGGCTCGACTGTGTGACGGAGTTCACAGATGTACCAAATTGCCCCTTGACGAGCGGTTCAAAGTGAACGACTATTCATTCACTGAATGAACAGACATTCACTGAGGAGGCAACCACCATGGTGTACGAAGAATTCGTCCGGGCCCGCCAGAACGAACTGCGCGCCGCCGACCTGACCATCGCCCACCGCATGCAGTGGGCGGAACTGCGGACCATAGACCGGCTGGAGAGCGCCCTCCGCGCGGCCCGCGGGCGGTTCTACTCCGGTGGCGTCCCGGTGTTGAAGACCAACTAGTCCACCACGCTCGCTGCTGCCGCACCGTTCTCGCGGTGTGTGCAGCGGCGCGCCGGTGTATAACCACGCTCAGGAAGTTTCTCGAAGATGGCCAAAGTATCCGACGCGCACCTTGAAGCCCGGCGACGCAGCATCGTTGTCGCGGCCTGCGGGGTGTTTTCGAGGAAGGGCGTGGAGAGCGCGACCATGGCGGAGATTGCTTCGGAGGCAGGACTTTCGCCCGGAGCACTCTACCGCTACTTCGAGAACAAAGAGCAGCTGGCGAACAGCTGCATGAGCGAGAACGCGGCGGACCTCGAAGAGCAGTGGATGCGACTGCCAGATGACTCGCAGGATGCGCTACGGGAGTTCAGTGACCTTTCGCGCAGAACGTTTGGCGCGCTGAACGACCCGCAAGAGCGCACGCACACCATCCTTATGCTCGAGCACACTGTCTCGGGCGTACGCCTGGGCGGCAGCGAACTAGCCGAGCTGGGGCATGGTTTCGCGAAGACCCGCGAGGGCATCCGCCAGCGGCTGGCACTGGCCAAGGAGCGTGGCCAACTACCGGAGGGCCTCGACCCGGCGCTCGCGGCTGGCGCACTCTTCTCGTTCTACCTTGGCGCGCGCATATCCAAAGCGGTGAACCCGGAGATCGACACCGACGGTCAGTTCGCGCAAATGTTCGCCTTGCTAGCGGAGGCCTCGCCCCGACCGTAACGCGAAAAGCGGCAAGTTCGGTGGCGTGCTCGTGGAGCAGGCCGCCGACTCACCGCTGTTCTGGGCTGAGGCGGTTGCAAAGACTCGCGTTAGCGGGGGAGGTCTTCGCGGCGAATCTCTTCGTCGGTGCGGGGAGCGTTTTCGTGTATGACGACGGTGTCCGGGCGGGGCGCTGGCTCGCGGACCACGACTGTCTCCTGGCGAGGAGCCTGGTCGCGGACTACGACCGTCTGGGGGCGGGGAGCAGTGTCGTGCACCACCACTCCGCCCGGTTGAGCCCGGCGCCCGAATGGCGCGCTGCTGGCGAAGGGGGCGAAGCTGCTCCAGAAGAGAAGCGAAAGGGCAAGGCCGATTATGCCGACAATCATCAGAATTGCTCCGATGGTGGTCAGTTCGACTCCGGAGACGGTGTAGGTTACCGCCCAGTAGAGAATAGCGCCGACGGCGATCAGGAAGAGGCTGAATCCGGTGCTCATTGGGGACATCCTTCGGGCGATTGGGTTCGGAGTGCCCCCGCAGCCGCTCCGGTAGGAGCGGCCGAGGGAGCGTGTGAACAGCGGTGGTAACCGCCGTTTCGAACAGGTGGAGCATACTCTGAGCACGGCCCGGATGCATTATCCAGTCTGCACCAGGGCTCGCAAACGCGTAGCAATCGCTCGCGAAGGGGCTACCTTCGTCCGCCGAGGATATTCTTATGCGCTTTGCCATCGCGCATGATCAGTTGGAAGCTCTCCTTCCGGGTGAGGAGCGAGATGTCGGCGAGGGGGTCGCCGTCGATGGCGAGGAGATCGGCGCGCTTGCCCACCTCCAGCGTCCCTACCTTATCGGCAATGGTGCAGCACTCGGCGGCCGTCTTTGTGGTGGCGACGATCGCCTGCATCGGCGACATCCCCTGGGCGACCATCAGTTCGAGTTCACCGGCGTTCGTACCGTGCACGCCGACGCCGGTATCGGTGCCCATGGCGATGCGCACGCCGCGCTCGACGGCGTAATTGAAGCTCGCCTGGTGGGCTACGAGCACCTCTTTGGATTTGCGTACGCCGTAGTCCGGCATGGAGCCGGGGTTGGCCTCGGCGAGCTTGAGCACTGAGACGGGAGCGATCAGGGTGGCCACGAGGAAGGTGCCGCGCTTCAGCATCTCATCGATTACGTGGTCGTCCAGGTAGATGCCGTGCTCGATCGATTCGACGCCGGCGAGGACAGCGTTGAGGATGCCCTGGTTGGCCTGGGCGTGGGACATGACCGTCTTGTGGGCGGCGTGCGCTTCGTAGACGACGGCGGCGATTT
>JBDSEP010000067.1:0-5546 GCA_039919985.1 Tepidiformaceae bacterium
GTCCGGACGCGGACCCACGAACCGGATGCCCGCAGCCTGGCAGCGGCGGGCGAACTCTCCGTTTTCGCTGAGAAAGCCGTACCCCGGGTGGATTGCATCGCAGCCGCTCGCCTTCGCCAATTCGAGCATGCGATCCATGTCGAGATAGGCTGCGGGGCCTGCCGCCCCGAGACCGTGGGCTTCGTCGGCTACGCGGGTGTGCAGCGATTCCGCATCATCCGTGGAGTAGACGGCCACTGTGCCGAGCCCGAGTTCGGCCGCTCCACGAAAAATCCGAATGGCGATTTCGCCCCGGTTGGCTACGAGAAGTTTCTGCAATGCCATACTTCGGCGTCCTTGGGTCCAGCGATGTGGGAGGGCGGCTGGAGCGCCGCACCGACCCGTATCCTACGCAGACTGCGGAGCAGGATCTCAAGTCGGCGGCCGACCATGCGACTGTTGTATGGTGCCTGGATGAGCCGCACGTTGCTGGACGATGCATTTGCACACCATGTTTGGGCGACAGTGCGACTGATCGACGCGTGCCTCGCGCTCAACCCTGCGCAGTTGGACGCGCTCGTCCCTGCCACCGAGCGCTCGCTTCTCGCGACGATGCGCCACGTAGTCGCGGCTGACTCCTTCGACCTCTTCGCTGCCAGCGGTGAGCGCGGCTCCTTCGTGAGGGCGGACCAGATGGGCCTTGCCGCACTCGGGGCGGCGATGGAGGAGTGCGGCGCAGGGTGGACGCGGCTCCTCCGTGAAGGACTCGAGGCGGACGCTGTGGTTCGGGAAACTGATCCTGACGACGGGTTCCAGCGGGATGCGCCGATGGGCATTCGGCTGGCGCAGGCGCTTCACCACGGGAGCGACCATCGGAGTCAGATTAGCAGCGTGCTGACGACGCTCGGTGTGCACCCGCCGACGCTTGACGTGTTCAGCTTCGGGCTTTGGGATGGGCGCGTCAGGGAAATGCCTGCCAAATCCTGATCCGCTGCGTCGAATCGTGAGCGGCCACGGCGCATTGCAGCGGATCGAGAGCGCTCGCGCGGGAAAGGCCGCGTCAATACGAGACTCGCATAGCGACAAGCGATGACTGCTATTGCCACTGCGCTCTGTGAATCTAGGGCGAGGGGGTGCATGGTGGAAGAGCAGGATCTCCGCATCCGCCCGAAGCGACGACGTCACGGAGCTGGCAAGACCGCCACCGTGAACCAAATTTAGTGAGGAACCGTAAGTGCCTACAACACAGACTCCGACCAATACCGCTACCAGCTGGCTAGACCCAGCGCGACAGAGCCTTGAGGCTTACCGCGAAGGTACCGACCGCATGTTCGCCATGTTGCCTTCGTGGGAAGCGTTCGCGACGGACACCGAATCGCGAGAACTCGCCCGCCTCGGTGGCGAAGCCGCTCGGGCCCGGGCCGCGGTAACTCGCGAGCTGCTCATCAGCCCGCTTTGGCTCACCGGCATCGCCTCGCCTTCCGACCTGCAGACCAAGGTTCAGGACCTGATCGACCTCGACCGACGCGTCGGCGAGGCGTGGGCGAACGTCTTTCGTACCCAGAGCCGACGCTTCACGGGCAATGCCCATGATGCAGTGAACGCCGCCGAGAGCGTCCTTGATCGCTCCCAGCAGTTCGCCGAAAAGGTTGCCTCGGCGGTCGTTTCCAACGCCGCTTCGACGGCTGCCGCCGCGGAAGACGTCTCGGAGAAGGCCACGAGCGGCGCCGTGAAGGCGGTCCAGGCGCTTCGTCCGGTGAAGGGCAATACGAGCCGCGATGGCGAGAAGATCTTCCACGTCCCGGGCCAGAGCAGCTACGAGCAGCTCACGGCGGATGAGACGTTTGCCACGCAATCGGAAGCGATCGCTGCAGGATTCCGGATTGCACGCTCACGTGGTGGCCCCGTAATCAAGGGCAACATCGCGCGGGACGGCAGTCGCGTGTACCACAAGCCTGGCCAGGCGAACTATGACCGGGTCGACGCGGAAACGCTGTTCGAGACGGACGCGGAAGCGATGGCCGAGGGATTCCGCCCAGCAACGCGCTAAACGCAGCGCTGTTAGCCAGAACGAACGGCCGCTCCCACTCGGGAGCGGCCGTTTCGTTGTGAAGGGCGGGGTTCGAATAGGGTTCCTACGCGCTCCTGCGCAGACCTTCGGAGCGGACCGTGTTCTTGCCGGTGCGCTTCGCTACAAGCAGCAGGTCGTCAGCGCGGCGGAGGACGTCTATCGCCGCTTCACCAGGGTATCGGGCGGCGCATCCAATCGAAACGGTGGTCGGCGTACCTTCGGCGATCGCCTGCCGGAGGCGTTCGGCGACGGCAATCGCCTCAGAAAGATTCGCCCCAGGCATCGCGACCACGAACTCCTCGCCGCCATAGCGTGCCAATCGGTCTCCATCTCGCACGCTGTCGGAAAGGACGCGAGCAACGCGCTGGAGCACCGCATCGCCGTGCAGGTGTCCGAACTCGTCGTTCAGCCGCTTGAAGTCGTCAAGATCGAGCATCAGGACGGAGAAGACGCCGCCCGCGTGCGAGAGTTCGTCGAGCCGTTCGAGGAAGATGCGTCGGTTGGCTATACCGGTGAGCGGGTCGACCTCGGAGAGGAGGCGGGCCTTGCGTTCGGCTCGGCGCCAACCGGCGCCTACCGCCCCGGAAAGCACGCCCATCGCGGCGGTCAACACGATCATGGTGAGGATGCTGCTGTCCACGAGCGGCGTCTCGGCGCTAAGCGAAATGAGTGTGTGCCCCACGACAAGGTTGAGGACGATGAACGCCGCCAGCAGTTCGTAGCGCCGCCCTTCGTAGCGGCGCGCGTACCCTACCAGGGCGTAGAGGTAGACCGCCCAGAGGGGATGCGACGGGTCTCCGATGAGCGCCCAGCCAGCGGTAATACAGGTAACGTCGCAGATTGGGGTGGCGGTTTCTATCCAGGCGATTGGACGCCCCGGCGAGCGACGCGTCAGCACATAGATGGCGTGCGCAACGTGGTAGACGACGATCCAGGCGACGATCCAGTTTCGAAGCAGGCCTTCGATCCCGAACGCCCCGCTGAGGGCACCGATGCAAAAAGCGAACGCAATCATGCTCTGCAGCGCCAGCACCTGGTTTTCAAGGCGGGCGCGGTCGTTCGCTTCCGAAGGCCGCGCGACCTCCGGGAGTCTTTCCCACATGCGCAGATACCCCCGGTCTGTATCGGTATGTTCGGCAGGTTGGCGGCGGCTGAAAAGTGGAGAGCCAGCAACACTCGCACGCGGGCGTTCAATTTTCGCTGGGACCGCCCACGATCTACCGCCCTGGCAGACGTTTCAATTAGACGAATCCACGAGGGGCTGCTGCGCGGGACGGAGCCGCCGTGGACGGCCGAAGAGCCCGATTGCGACCCCGAGAAGGATTAGCAGCCCCCCAAAGACGACCGCGACGCTCGGCCGTTCACCGAGGATCGGGATGGCGAGCAGCGTGGCAGCCACGGGCTCGCCCATGTTTGCGATGCTCACCCTCACGACGCGAAAGTGCGCCAGCGCCCAGTTGAACGCCGTATGCCCGATAACCTGCGGCACCAGCGCGAGGAGAATTATGAAGGTCCAGGTCTGCGCGCCGAATCCGGAGGGCTCTGGTCGGAAGGCGGCGACGAGGGTCCACAGCACCGCCGCAGCGACTGCGTAGACGCCTGCGGAGTAGATGGCGGCGCTCATATCCGGGCGCAGGCGCCTGCCGACTGTGCGGTAGGCGGCCGCCAGAAGTCCGCCGAGCAACGCCAACCCGTCGCCGCCAAGTTGGCCGGGGCTCTGCGCGAAGTCTCGCCCGCCAATGATCAGCAGGCCCACGGTCGCGAGAGCGATACCCAAGTACTCGCTGGTGGAGGGCCGTTCGCGCAAGAAGAGGAAGGCGAGGGCGGCGGCGAGCAGAGGCTGCATCGCGACGATCACGACGCTGCTCCCGACGGAGGTCCGTTCGAGGGAGGCAAACCAGCTCCAGAAGTGGCCTGCGAGCAGAGTCCCACTGAGGGCAAGCCAGGCCCACGTTGCACGCCGCGGTAGGCGGTCCACGCCGCGAACGAGACCCACCGCAGCTACGGCCCCCAACACACCAGTGGCAAAGAGCATGCGGTAGGCGGCGATCGTCAACGGCGGCGCTTCCTGAGAGAGCTTGACGAAGATTGCCGCCCACGCTGTGGCCGAGACGCCAACTATGAGAACAAGGCTGCCCCAACGAGGGGCGACCGGCTCAGACACTGGGGCCGCGCGAGCTCGCGGCCGAGAGACGCCCGAGGTCCGTGGTGGGGGGCCCGTCATCTAGGTACTCTTCGACGATCGCCTGCCATGGGCCGCTGGCCCCGAGTTGAGCCATCAGGCCGGCGAGGCCGAAATTAATGCGCGTCAGGAAGACCATCCCCTCCGGGACGTTGCAGTAGCGGTTGATGCGGCCGCCAATCCCCCCGGTCTGGGTGTTGCGTTTCACCATTTCGGCGGCGAGTTCCGGCGTGAAGTGGACGATCGGCTGGAGGACGGGTGCCCAGTACCAGTGCATATGCTCGTAGAGCTCATCGGTCGTGAATGGCGCACCGGCGCGGAGGATGCCGACTTCCTCGGTCGCAGTGCGCCAGGCGTCACGGTCGCCACGGATGAGACTGCGGACGATGCGCTTAAAGCCTTCCAGGGTCTCGCTGGTGAACTCGGCGACGCAGCCGTAATCCACGAATCCCACGGAGCCGTCCTCCATCAGGAGGTAGTTTCCGGGGTGTGGGTCGCCGTTAAAGAGACCGTGGCGATAGAGGCTGCCGAAACAGAAGCGGTAGATGATCTCCCCGATCCTGTCCCTCTCCGCCTGGGGAAGGGTGAGCGCATGGGCGAACGGTCTGCCCTCGAGTAACTCCTGCACGAGCACAGTGCCGCGGCAGAGCTCGTGGTAGACGCGCGGCACGCGGATGAAGGCGTGGTCCTCGAAGGCCCGGGCGAAGCGCTCCTGAGAGGCTGCCTCGCGCACATAGTCGAGTTCGCCGCGGATGCCTTCTTTGAGGTCCCGCACGATTGGGCCCGCATCCAGGCCGCGGGCGACCAGCGCGGAAAGAGCGATCATGAGGCCGACGTTCGCCAGGTCGTGCTCGATGGCCTCGCGAACGCCAGGGTACTGCACTTTGACCGCGACCTTCGTGCCGTCCTGCAACTCGGCGCGATGCACCTGCCCAATAGAGGCGGCGGCGAACGGTTTCGTTTCGAATCGCCGGAAGAGCTGCTGAGGGCTCACGCCGTATTCGCGGGCAAAGACCTCCTCCACGAGGGCGTAATCCATGGGCGGGGCGTTCGATTGCAGGTTTGCCAGTTGGGCCGCCATTTCGTCAGGGAGCACGCCGGCCATCAACGAAAGCACCTGCCCCACCTTCATCACCGCGCCCTTCATATCGCCCATCGTGCGGGTGACATCGTCCGCAGTGCGCATTACGAACTGCTTGCGCTTACGGCGCTTGCCTTCGCCCCAGGCGAGGTAGGTGGTGGCCCAACGAAGTGCGGCTGAGCTGGCCAGCCGGGCGGGTCGAAGCGAGCGCTTGATGCGGCCGCCGTGGACGG
>JBDSEP010000082.1:0-8353 GCA_039919985.1 Tepidiformaceae bacterium
GGCACCTCGACAAGGATCGTGTCGATCATCGGCACGTCCAGCGTCGTGGGCATGCGGTAATCGAGGTAGCTGGAGTTCATCATCTTCCCGGTGTCGTCGTAGAAATATTCTTCGTTCAACGCCCAGCCGATGCCCTGCACAACGCCCCCCTGGATCTGCCCTTCGACGTAGGCGGGGTGGATGGCGGTGCCGACATCCTGGACGGCAGTGTAGCGCAGGATCTCAACCTTGCCGGTCTCGGGGTCGACTTCGACATCGACGATGTGCGTAGCGAAGGCCGAACCAGCGCCCCGCGCCACGAGCGACCCCTTGCCAACGATTGGGCCGCCAGTGCGCGCCTGTTGACCGGCCATCTCTTTAAAGGCCAGAGACTTCGTGGAGTCCACCTTGCAGGTGAGTCCGCCGTCTTCGTAGACAACGTCGTCTTCGGTGCAGCTCCAGAGCTTGGAAGCCCGCGTGATCATCTGGCGGCGAATGTCCATACCGGCTTCGAAGACAGCCATGCCGCTTGCGAAGGTGGTACGGCTGCCGCCAGTGACGTCGTTATGGCCGATGGAGTCGGTATCGACCACGGTGGGGCGCACGGCCTCGTAGGTCACGCCCAGCGTCTCGGCGAGCTGCATGGCGAGGGAGGCGCGTGTCCCACCGATATCGGTGGAGCCTTCGATCAGATTGATCGTCCCATCGGGGTTGACGGCGGCGACAACGCTGGACTGCATGCCGGCGTTGAACCAGAACCCGGAGGCAACTCCTCGCCCGCGATTTGGGCCTTCGATTGGCGACTTGTAGTGCGGCGAGTTGATTGCTGCTTCAGTGGTTTCGACGGCGCCGATGCGCGGGAACGGTACGCCGGTCACCATGCGTGTGCCCATTTCGGCGGAGTTCGCACGGCGGAAGGCGAGCGGATCGATGCCCTGCTTCCTGGCGAGTTCGTCGATCACGCTCTCCGAAGCGAAGGCGGCGGCAGGCGCGCCGGGTGCCCGGTAGGCGGCCGTCTTCGGCTTGTTCACCACCACGTCGTAAGCATCGATCTGGAAGTTCTCCACGGAGTATGGGGAGAGCATGCACATCGCGCCGGCGCCAACAGAAGAGCCCGGATAGGCGCCCGCTTCGTAGGCGAGATTCGCCTGAACGGCGGTGATCTTGTCGCCCTTGGCAGCCATCTTGATGCGAATGCTGGTCCCGCTGGTGGGTCCCGTGCCTTCGAACACTTCGGTGCGGCTCATCGCCATCTTCACCGGCTTGCCCGACTTCTTGGAGAGAAGCGCGGCTACCGGATCGAGGTATATGGGCAGCTTGCCACCGAACCCGCCGCCGATCTCCATCGGCACCACTTTGATGTTCGAAATCGGCTGCCGGAGCACTTCAGAAACGAGCGAACGAACCGCGAAGGCTCCCTGGGTGCTCGTCCAGATGGTGATTGTGCCGTCGGCGTTCCAGCTCCCGGTGGAAACCTGGGGTTCGAGATAGCCCTGGTGCACCATAGAGGTGTTGAACTCGTGCTCAACGACGGCGTCCGCCTCGGCGAAGGCGGCTTCGATATCGCCGCCGGAGAACTGCGTGAATTGCGCTACATTGCTCGGCCTTTCGCTGAGTTGCCCGCCCATGGACTTCGTGCGTCGCGTCTCGTTCAGGAGCGGCGCGTCTTCGCGCATCGCGTCGCGCACATCGAGCACTGGCGGAAGCACTTCGTACTCCACCTTGATCAGCGCAAGGGCCGCTTCGGCGACGTGGCCGCTGGCCGCGGCGACGGCGGCGATGGCATGGCCCCGATAGAGCGCCTTCGTGGAGGCGAGAATGTTATCGGCCACCTCTTTGACGTTGATCGCGCTCTCGCCGAGCTCTTCCATCTTGTCCTCGGCGGCCGGCAGGTCCTTATTGGTGAGCACGGCGAGGACGCCTGGGAACGCCTCGGCGGCGCTGGTATCAACGGAGAGGATGCGCGCGTGGGCGTGGGGGCTGCGCAGCACGCGGCCGTAGACCATGCCGGGGAGGCGGATGTCGGCGCCGTACTGAGCCTTGCCCGTCACCTTTTCCACGCCATCCGGGCGAATCGGGCGCGTGCCGATGACTTTGTATTCGGTCTTCGGAGAGTTTTCGGCGGTAGTCATATCACTTCACCCCTTGCAGCTGTTCTGCGCTGAGGACCGCTTTCACGATCTTGTCGTAGCCGGTGCATCGGCAGAGGTTGCCGGCCAACCAATGGCGGATGCGCTGCTCGTCGGCGGCGGGTTCGCGTTCGAGCAGTGCCTTGGAGGCCATAATGAACCCCGGTGTACAGATGCCGCACTGGAGGGCCGCTTCGTTGAGGAACGCCTGTTGGAGGGGGTGGAGGCGGTCTCCCGTTGCCACGCCCTCGATGGTCTGAACTTCGGCGTCCTGCGTTTCCACCGCGAGCACGCAGCAGGAGTTCACGATGCGGCCATTAAGCATGACGCTGCAGGCACCGCAGTTGCCGTTATTGCAGCCCTCTTTGGTGCCTGTCAGGCCGAGTTCGTCTCGAAGAACTTCGAGAAGACTCTGCCGTGGTTCGCAAAGAAAGTCGGTCTCCGTCCCGTTCAGGCGGGTGGATACGTAGGAACGTGCCATGCGGTTAGCGAGCCTCCTGGATGCGCTTCAACGCGCCCCGAAGGGCGCGAATGGTGAGGACGCGAACGAGCTGGTTGCGCTGGGCAACGCTGCCGCGCATGTCGTCGATCGGTGTGGCCAGCGCTTCCGCGGCCTCGCCTGCGGCGGCAAATGTCTCCTCCGTGGGGAGATTTCCGTTCAGCGCTTGCGCCGCTGCGGGGACCATCAACGGCGTCGCGGCGACCGCGCCAATCGCCACCCGTGCCGACTCAATGCGCCCCTGGCCATCGAGGGCCAATCGTGCGCCTGCGCTAGCTACGGCGATGTCCATCTCGTTGCGCGGAATGAAGCGCAGGTAGTGCGCATTCGAATTCGCCGGCTGCGCCGGGACTTTCACCTGGAGGAGGAGCTCGCCGGGTTGCAAGTCGTTTCGGCCGGGTCCGAGAAAAAACTCCTCGACCGGCAGTTCTCGCGAACCGCTGGCCGAGCCGATGACCAGGCGGGCACCGAGGGCCATGAGTGCGGGAGAAGCGTCCGCCGCGGGGCTCGCGTTGCAAAGATTGCCGCCGAGGCTCGCGCGGGATTGCACTTGGATGCCGCCGATCAGCGCAGCCGCGTCAACCAGGCCGGGCAAGCGGCGAGCCACCTCGGCGTCCTCGTAGATCTCGGCGAGGGGCTTGGCGGCGCCAATTTCAAGCGCGCCATCGGGGGCGAAGCGCAAGGCAGTCAGCTCGGGAATGTGTTTGAGGTCGATCAGTTGATCGCATTGCTTGCGACCTTCGCGGAGCTGCACGATGACGTCGGTGCCGCCCGCCAGCAGAAGGCTGCTGCGCCCATTGGTGAGTTGCGCAAAGGCGTCGGCCAGGGAGCGCGGCGCTACGTAGTCAAATGCTTCCATGCACCATCCTTTGGAATTCGCTGAAGTTGAGGCGGGTGGGACCGCGTATAGGCGAATCTTACGTTGCCAGGCGCAGCTTGTCGCGAATCATCGCAGCGCCGCCGCTTCAAAGGGCACCGGGGGACCCGCCCTGCGCCAAGATGGAATGCGATTCCGCGCAACCATCGGGCGAGCCTACAATGCGTCCGTGAAACGACTGCTGGTTACGTCTATCGTCGCTCTCCTGGTCGCCGTGGGCGTCTCCGGCGGGGCTACTTCGGCGACTGCGAGCTGGCGCATCAGCTCATTCGACATCGTCTACAACGTGGACACCGAGGGAACGATCGACGCCACTGAGACCCTCAACGTGGACTTCGGGACCCTTCAGAAGCATGGAATCTTCCGCTACCTCGATTACAAGTCCGAGTGTGTGGCACCGCGACCGGGCGCGCTGCAGGCCACCTACGCTTGCCCTATCGGCAGCGACCGCACCTACGGCTACACCATCCTCAGCGTGACGGACGCCGCCGGGAAGAAGCTCAACTACGAAGTCTCGGACGAAAATCTTAAGAAGTTCATCAAGATCGGCGATAAAGACACGATCGTCACTGGGCGACAGGATTATGTCATTCACTACCGCCTAAAGGGCGCGCTCGACCCGTACGCGGAGTTCGACGAGTTCTACTGGAACGCCTCGGGCGACGGCTGGTCGGAGCCCACGATCGACCACTTCAGCGTGACATTGAACCTGCCCGCGGGGGCGAACATCAAGCCACTCTGCTTCCAGGGCCGGTTCGGCTCCACCGATGCCTGTATTGCTTCGGCGACCGGCTCCGTTGCCAGGTTCGAATCCACGCGCGCGCTCAATCCGAACGAACAGGTAACTATTGTGGCGGACTGGCAGAAGGGGATCGTGAAGAACCCCGTGCCGACAGTGGTTGACCGCGTGAGCTTCGACGACTTCTTCGCCCTCGACGCTCTGGAGTTGGGCGGGATGGCGCTGGTGGGGTTGCTGAGCGTTCTCGCGATCATCGCGCTCTGGTGGGCGAACGGCCGCGATCGTGCCTATCGCAGTCTCTACTACTTGACGAACGACCCGACCGAGGGCAAGCGCGGTTTGTTCGCGCGAGACAACGTTGTGGTGGAGTACACCCCGCCCGATGGCCTCCGGCCGGCCGAGATGGGGCTTATCCTGGACGAGCGAGCCGATACCCTCGATGTCACCGCGACGATCATCGACCTGGCGGTGAGGGGCTATCTCCACATTACCGAGATTCCGAAGCGGGGCCTCTTCGGCAGCGCTGACTGGGAGCTTAAGAAAGTTGAGCGCGAAGACGACCTTAACGAGTACGAGCGCAGGCTCTACGCTGGACTCTTTGCCAGCCGGACCACGGTGAAGATGGCCGACCTGAAAAACACCTTCATGGAGCCCCTGGCGCGCGTGAAGGAGGCGCTGTACAGCTCTGGCATGAATCGCAAGTGGTTCAGCCAGAAGCCGGAGACTGCGCGATCGGCGGGGGCGCTGGTTGGCGCCGGGGTGATGGTCCTGGGCGGGGCGTTGATGTTCCTTTCCGGGTACTTCTTGGGCCGCACGCTGATCCCCGCGCCCCTGGTGCTTGCGGGCTTGATACTGATTCTCCTCTCCAGAACGATGGCGCGGCGCACGGCCACGGGTAGCGAGGCGCTGCGCCGGGTGCTCGGCTTCCGCCTCTATATCAGCACTGCCGAGACGCGTCGCCAGGAGTTCAACGAGCAGGAGAACATCTTCGCGAAGTATCTGCCGTTCGCCATTGTGTTCGGGTGCGTGGGCAAGTGGGCGAAAGCGTTCGAGGGACTGGATAACGACGCCTCGCAGTCGACGGCCGGCTGGTATTCAAGCTCGCGCCCCTTCCAGGTGGCGGCATTCTCGAGCGGGCTTCAGCATTTCTCGTCCTCAGTGGGGAGCACGATCGCCAGTTCGCCAAGCTCCTCCGGAGGCGGCTCAGGCTCCAGTGGCGGGTCGAGCGGCGGAGGCGGCGGTGGTGGGGGCGGCGGTAGCTGGTAGCTCCCCGACCATCAGCGAGCCGACAACCAGGCGCGCAGCCTGTGAGGGAAATTCGTGATGATGCCATCCACTCCGGCATCGGCCACGCGCGACCAGTGCGCTTCGCTGTCCGCAGTCCAGGTCCACACCGTTAGTTGGCGGCGTTTTGCCTTCAGGACGAGTTCCCGCGTAACGCAGTCGTGCTGAATAGACGCTGCCTGGCCGTTGCGCTTGAGCACCGCCTCGAGAAGGCGGTCGATCCCCTCGCCATAAACGTTGGGACTGATAATCGCGGCGGAGACCCGAGGTTCGGTGGAGCGGGCCCGCAGCACCATCTCCGGGTTGAAGGAGTGGATTGCGGCCCAGCTCTTTGCGCCGTGTTTTTCGATGGCCGCGATGACGGCGTCGACACAGCGCTGGTCGTGCTCGGCTTCTCCCGGTGTGGCCTTGAGTTCGCACATCACGGTCAGCCGGCCGGCGACGAGGGCGAAGACCTGGTCGAGCGTGGGGACGGGCTCGCCGTCACCGGCATCGGCTGCCTGAAGCGCGGCGAGCGAGAGCCCGCGAACAGGCCCGGTGAGATTCGTCGTTCGGTCGACCGTTTCGTCGTGCATCAGAACGGCGGCGCCGGCGGCGCAGAGTTGAACGTCGATCTCCATCGCCTCGGCACCGGCGTCCAGGCAAGCACGGACGCCCGCGAGGGTGTTGGCGGGCGCTTCGCCAGCGGCGCAAGCGTGTCCAATAACGAGAGGATGGGGCATGGTCGTAGCTTAGCGGTCCGTACTCCCGCGAGAAACTCAGGGGCGAAAAAAGAGGCCCTCGTTGAGAGCCTCCTTTGGAAATGCCGAGAGTATCGCCGCGGCGCTAAGCCTTTTTGGCGGCGTAATGCTGTTCGCGCGTCTCGCGGAACGACCATGGCGCCGTGGCTCCGGTGAGGTCGGTGATTTTCGCCCACTCGGATTCGAACCAGTCGGCATCCTTGTGTTCGTGGGGGTCGTAGTTGACGCCAGCATTGCGGACGATGGCGACCCGCCCGTAGTGGCCACCAGCGGCGTCGATACAGATGCCGCTCTCCTGGCACTGGGGCGAAGCGAGGTAGGTCACCGCCGGGGCAACGTGCTCGGGACCCATCACCAGCTGCCGTTCGTCGGCATCCTGGTTCGCCGCTCCGGCGAGGTTATTTGTCATGCGGGTGGCGGCGCCCGGCGAGATGAGGTTGACGAAGATGTTGTACTTCTCGCCCTCGATCTTGGCGACGTTCATCAGGCCGTACATTGCTGTCTTGGCGGCGCCGTAGTTGCCCTGCCCAAAGTTCCCGATGAGACCCGAGGTCGAGGTGGCCATCACGAAGCGGCCGTAGGCCTGCTGCCGGAAGACCGGCCACGAATGGTGAATGAGGTTGTAGCACTGCTTGAGGTGGACGCGGATCACCAGATCCCAATCGTTCTCCGACATGTTGTGCAACGCGAGGTCCCGCAGGATTCCGGCGTTTGCGATCACCGCATCGAGGCGACCCCAGGTGTCCATTGCCAACTTGACCATTTCGAAGCAGTCTTCGTAGCTCCCAACATCCCCGGCGTTGGCGACAGCTTCGCCGCCCGCTTCTTTGATTTCGTTGACAACCTGTTGGGCGGGCGAATCGTCGGTGCCTTCGCCGGAGACGCTGCCTCCGAAATCGTTGACGATCACCTTCGCGCCATGCTTCGCCAGGTCCAGCGCGTAGGCGCGGCCGAGGCCACGGCCTGCACCGGTTACTAGGGCCACCTGGCCATCAAGTCGAACTGCCATGAAACAAGTTCCTCCAAGAACGAGATTGCTGGGGCATGGTAAATGATCCGCGAGATTCCGGCCCGCCTGGGTGACCACGATGCGTCGCAGGCAGCGAGAGATGGCAGGGCCGAGCGCGCTCGTCCGCTACTCCCCGTCGGGTGACGCAAACTCCATCTCCACCCGCGCGGCACCGAAGGCTCGCTTCAAGCGCCGCCGAAGATCTGCCTCCACCACCCAGCGGTCCGCGGGGCGAGCATCCCCAACGACGGTGAGTCGCACGCCGCCGTCGCCGACGGCTGTCTGGGCAACGAGCTGCGGTGGGCCGGTCACCATCGCGCGGTGTTCGGGCGAGATCTCCTTCGCTACCTGATTCACAATCGATGCTGCGGACTCACTGTCGCGGAAGCCGACTTCCAGGCTGACCTGGAAGCGCCGCAAGCTTGCTGTACGGTTGACCGCAACCGTTATCGCGCTGTTGGGAATGGTGTGCACGTTGCCCGCATCGTCGCGGATGACGGTGCGGCGCGGATTGATCTCGACCACTTCGCCCGTCGCACCGGCCACGGTAACGCTGTCGCCGACGGCGTACTGGTCTTCGATGAGGATGAATACGCCGTTCAGGACGTCTTTCACGAGCGTTTGCGCGCCAAGGCCAACGGCGATTCCCACGACCCCGACGCCAGCAATGAGCGCCGAGACGTTGAGGCCGACCTCACTGAGCAGCAGCCCTAAACCGAGGAAGGCGAGGACCACCCCGAATGCCCAGTTCAGCGTGGAAGAGAGCGTCCCCGCGCGCCGACGAATGGCTGCAGGGTCCTCCTGGCGAGCCCGCACGGCACGGGCGATAGCGCGCGAAAGCATCCCGCTCACGACACGCCGGAAGGCGATTTCGGCGAATATCAGCAGGCCCAGGATCACGAGCAGCCGCACGCCGTGGTCGTCCAACCAGCTCCGCCACTCTGCCCAGGAACCGTAGTCGAAGAGGAAGACCGGCATCAGGCCGGGACCAGCTTGGCGTAGCTCTGAAGCAGGCGGCGCACCCCGGCGGATTCGAAGGTGACGACGAGTTCCACGTCACCGCCGTTGGGCTGGCTGCTGACCACCGTCCCGGGGCC
>JBDSEP010000089.1:0-10254 GCA_039919985.1 Tepidiformaceae bacterium
GTGACCGAGAGCGGGAGTGTGACGCCTTGAGAGTGGGTATTGTGGGTGCCGGGGTGGCCGGTCTGGCGGCGGCCAAGGTCCTTCGCGAAGCTGGCCACGATGTCACAATCTTCGAAGGAAAGCCGGAGGTCGGCGGGCAGGTAGTCACTTTCCCTGTTGGAGGTGAGCCGCTGGAGTGCTTCTACCACCACATTTTCACGAACGACACGACGGTGATTCGTTACATCGAGGAGCTTGGCCTCGGCCCTGGACTCCGCTGGATTGAGCCCAAGAACGGGCACTTCGTGAAGGGCCGAATCTGGCCGTTCGTGACGCCCATGGACCTTCTGAAGTTCGGCGCTATCCCGATTACTAGCCGCGTGCGACTCGGGCTGGCGGCCGTGTGGCTCCGCCGCCAGAAGGATGGCGTCGCCAAATACGAGGACGTGACGGCCCGGAAGTGGATGGAGCGCGCGGTGGGACGGAAGGCGTTTGCCGCGTTCTGGGGCCCGCTGCTGAAGGGCAAATTCGCCGGACAGGCGGATAACGTCGGGATGGTCTGGCTCTGGAACAAGATCTACCTGCGCTTCGGATCTCGGCGCGGTTCTGGTACGAAGGAATCACTTGGCTATCTCGAAGGTTCTTTCCGGGCCTACTACCAGGCGCTCGCCGACCAGCTCACGGGGAACGGCGTCACCATTCGCCTTAACACTGCGGTCGAGGAGGTGGAGATCGCCGGGGGGCGGGTAACGGGAATCCGCGCGGGCGGCGGATCGCAGGCCTTCGATCAGGTGCTTCTCACGGTGCCCAACATCATCGTCCGAAAGATTGCGCACCCACTTCCCGAGAACTACGTCGAGGTCCTGGACCGCGTCCAGTACCAGTGGGCGACCTGCCTCGTCCTGTCGCTGGACCGCCCGCTTTCCGACTTCTACTGGCTGAGCATTGGCGACGATTTCCCTTTCGTTGCCTGCGTGGAGCACACGAATTTCATGCCGCCGGAGCGCTACGGAAACAACCGGGTAGTCTACCTCTCGAACTACGTGCCGCCAGACCACCCGGTGCTCGCGATGGACGCCGACCAGGTATTGGAGAGTTACCTCCTCGGCTTACGTGCGATTAATCCAGCGTTCGAAACGTCGTGGGTGCGAGAGAAGTGGCTCTTCAAGGATCCTGGCGGCCAGCCCATCATCACGACCAACTACGCCGCCTCGATTCCGGGGATGCGCACCGGCGTAGAAGGCCTCTACCTCTCGAACACGACGCAGGTGTACCCGGAGGACCGGGGGCAAAACTACAGCCTCATTCTCGGTGAAAAGGTCGCTCGCCTTATGGATGCGGACGCCCGCCACGCGGCGCTGCGGACGAAGCCGGAGATCGAAGTCGGCGAAGCGAACGCTGCCGGCGAATCCAGAAATATCCCGCGCTCGTAATGATCGTGGCCACCCAGAACCCGCCGTAGGCGAGGGTTATGCGGATGTCGCGGCCCAGACCGTCCCCCGCCGCCACCGCCACGAAGGTGGGCAGTAGCAGCCCTGCCGCGCTAAACAGGATGAACGGCCAAAAGCGGATTGAAGTCATGCCGGCGGCGAAGCTGATCCAGTCAAAGTTTATGGCGGGCAGAATACGGCACCAGAAAATCATGCGACCGCCAACGCTGTCCGCCAGGCCGTCCAGACGCGCCGCAGCCTTCGCCCCGATTAGCCGGGGAAGGTGGCGTCTCCCGAAGCGGCGCGCGACATAAAACGCCATCGTCGAGCCAAACAACAGTCCGATCATCGAGTATGCCGTGCCCAGCACTGGTCCCCAGGCCAGACCTGCCGCGATAAAAATCGGCACGTTTGGAATTGGCGCGAAGAGTACGGAGACCGCCATGACGCCGATGAAAACTACCGGCCCCCACGCGCCCCAGTCGTCCACCCACTCGCGAAATGGCGCCGCATCGAGTTCGTATGACCAGCCGAAGATTCGCGCTAACGCGACGTAGCCGAGTATCAGCGCGAGAAATGTACCGACCACGCCCGCCACGACGCGCCCGCGCAGGAGCAATGGGGTCGCCTCGCCTTCGAAAACGAAGGAGTCGACGGAGAGCCGAGAGGGCCCTCGCGGCCCGGAGTTCTTAGACACGAGGCAACGCGGCCAATTACAGCACCCGCAGACGAAGGAAGAGGTAAAACACCGGCAGCACGAAAAGGAGAGAGTCGAGTCTATCGAGGAACCCGCCGTGCCCTGGAAGCAGTCCTGAAGCGTCCTTCACGCCCATGCGCCGCTTCATCCAGCTTTCGAGCAAATCGCCTGTCATCGCAACCGGCGGAGCAATAATCGCGAAAGGCAGGAGCTTCCATGCACCCACGCCCGTGTCCAGCAGTGCGTTCAGCGCGAGGATGGACAGCACTCCCGCCACCATTCCACCTGCAGCGCCTTCCCATGTCTTTTTAGGGCTGATGTGTGGTGCCATGCTGTGCCGGCCAAACAGCACGCCGACCGCGTACGCGCCTGTATCGACTGCGAACGTGCCGAGGAGCGCGACCAGGAACCACGAGCGTCCCTGGTCCGAGTCACGCAGGAGGACAAACGTGGACATCAGGAGGCCGACATAGACGAGGCACCAGGCGTAGATGCGATACGGCTTACGTGGGCCGAAGGCGTTTGTGCGTGGGTAGCCCATCGCCGCGAACAGTACCGCGAAGCCCAGGCCTACCCAGAGGAAGTTCGTGGCAGCGTGCACTCCGGCGACCATCATGGCCGCTGCGCCGAATGTGGGCGCTTGGGGGAGCACCATGCGAATAGGCATCGTGGGGATCAGCCAACCGTGCACAAACTCCGCCGAGGCGAGCAGGGCGATTACGCCAGCCACGAGGGCAAAGGGCCAGCCACCCAGCCAAACAACAGCACCTAAAAGTGGCAGGCCAACGGCGGCCGTCGCGAGCCGCAGCCGCAAATTGGAAGGCGCGCCAGTCGAATGCCCGTCGGGCGCCTGAGGCGATGTCGCGAGGCCGGGGGTTGCATCGCCGTCCATGCGCTAGTTCCCGCGCAGCGCTTCGACGTCTTCTGGAAGCAGGCCGCCAAACTTTCGCTTGCGCCGCCCGTACTGCGCGAGCGCGATGTCGATGTCTTCTCGACCGAAATCTGGCCAGTAGGTGTCGGTGAAGTAGAGCTCGGCGTAAGCGCACTGCCAGAGCAGGAAGTTCGAAATGCGCTGGTCACCCGCTGTCCGGATCAGCAAGTCTGGGTCTGGCATGCCGGTGGTGTAGAGCCGGTCGCTGATGGTCTCCTCGGTCACGTCTGTGGCCACGATCTTTTCTCGTACGATCTGTTGCACGGCGAGAAGGATGTCGTCGCGCCCGCCGTAGCTGAAGCAGATGTTCAGGACCATCCGGCGGTTCTCGCTCGTCCGTTCGATTGCCGCAGCGATCTGCTCTTGCAGCCATTCCGGGAGCGTCTCGATGTGGCCGAGGAGGTGGAGGCGGATGCCGTTCTTGTGCAGGTTGTCCACCTCCCGCCGGAGAAAGAAGCGCAGCAGACGAATCAGCATGCGCACCTCGCGCTGCGGGCGGTTCCAGTTCTCCGTGCTGAAGGCGTAGAGCGTTAGATACTGCGCTCCGTGATCTGCGAACCGTTCGATGACTCGCCGGATGTTCTCCGTGCCTGCGCGGTGGCCGGCGGCGCGAGGAAGGCCACGCTGTGTCGCCCAGCGGCCGTTGCCATCCATGATGATCGCGACGTGGCGGGGGATGCGCGCTCCGGAGATCGGGGAGATCGGGTCGCCGTCGTACTCCGCCGGCAGGTCCGCTGCTTGCAGCGTCGGAGATTCGAGCGAGGCTGGTCTAGCCTTCAAGGAGTTCGCCTTCTTTGCGCTTTCCCTCCGCGTCCACGAGCGCAATGTGCTGATCCGTCAGCTTCTGCAACTCCTCTTCGTTCCGCTTCAGGTCGTCTTGGGAGGCGAGGCCCTCCTTCTCCGACTTGCGCAGTTCATCGTGCGCGTGGCGGCGGACATTACGGACGGCGATGCGCGACTCCTCTGTCTTGCTGTGCACGAGCTTGACCAGGTCCTTGCGACGCTGTTCGGTCAGCGGTGGAAAAGGCAGGCGAATGAGCTGCCCATCGATCGCCGGGTTGAGGCCGAGTTCGGAAGTTTGAAAAGCCTTCTCGATCGCTTTGAGGGCGCCGCGGTCCCAAACCTGCACCGTCAGCAGGCGCGGCTCGGGAGCGTTAATGGTGCCGAGCTGTTTAAGCGGAGTGATAGCGCCGTAGTAATCCACCGGCAGCGTCTCGATCAGGCTTGGATGAGCGCGGCCGCTGCGAACGCCGTTCAGCTCACGCTTTAGGGCCTGGACGGCCCCATCCATTCGCTCTTCGGCGCTTAACAGGATCTCGTCGGGGTCGGTCATCGGGCATCCTCCGAGTTAGCTCTGGGAAAGTACTTCGGGCTCTGCCGATACGACCGTGCCTACGCTATCGCCCATCAGGGCGTTGTATACCGCATCGGGCGCGAAGACATCGAAAACCACGATCGGCAGATGGTTGTCCATGCAGAGGCTGAGCGCCGTGGTGTCCATAATCTCAAGCCGCCGCTGGATTGCGTCGATGTGGGTCAGGTGCTCGAACCGCGTGGCCGTCGGATCCTTGCGGGGATCGGCGTCGTACACTCCGTCCACGCCGTTTTTCGCCATGAGCAGGGCTTCGCAGTCCAACTCTATCGCGCGCAGCGCTGCGGCGGTGTCGGTGGTCATGTAGGGGTTGCCGGTGCCGGCCGCGAAGATCACCACCCGGCCCTTCTCAAGGTGGCGAATGGCCCGACGGCGAATGTAGGGCTCGGCCACCTGAGCGAGCGGGATGGCGGTCTGCATGCGCACGAATGCGCCCACCTTCTCCAAAGCATCCTGCAAGGCGAGCCCGTTCATGATGGTGGCGAGCATCCCGGCGTAGTCGGCGGTTGCGCGGTCCATGCCCGTTTCGGCAACGGTAGCGCCGCGCCAGAAGTTCCCGCCACCAACGACGACGCAGACCTGCACGCCAGCGTCCACTGCACGGCGGATCTGGATTGCGAGGTTCTCCACCGTCTTCGCGTCGATACCAAAGGGACGGTCCCCCATCAGGGCTTCGCCGCTGAGCTTCACGAGCGCACGTTGATATCGGCCTCGCACCGCTTTCGCCTCCAGGAAGCTAACGCCCTAGCTCAAACCGGACGAATCGGCGAATCCGGATGTTCTCGCCGGTCTTGGCTACGGTGTCGCTGAGGAGCGTCTGAATCGTGCGTGAACCGTCCTTAATGAACGGCTGGCTGAGCAGGCAGAGCTCCTCGTCACTTCCTTCAAGCTGCGGATTACCGGCGCGCTCATCGGCGGAGATAAGCTTTGGATTCATGGCGGCTACCTGCATCGCCACGTTTCGCGCGAGTTGGCGGAAGTCTTCGGTGTTGGCCACGAAGTCGGTCTCGCAGTTGATCTCTACAAGGACGCCGATGCGACCGCCGGCGTGAATGTAGCTTTCGACCACTCCGTTCCCGGTCTCGCGGTCGGCGCGTTTGGCGGCAGCAGCCACGCCCTTCTCGCGAAGCACGATCTTCGCCTTGGCCATGTCGCCCTGCGCCTCTTCAAGCGCGCGCTTGGCGTCCATTACTCCAGCGCCAGTCGATTCCCGAAGGTCTTTGATCATCGTTGTAGTGATTTCCACGAGCCTTCGTTACTCCTGCGCGTCTGTGCGGGCCACGTTGGCCTGCGCCTGTGCTGAGATGACGGTGACCGATGCCTCGTTCGTGGCGTCGGCGGTCTCTTCCGGGGATGCCGAGTAGCTACCGGATTCGACGCCGGCGTCCGCTTCCGCCGCACGCGAGAACTCGTCTCCGTGGGCGCCAACGCCAGCGCCGGATTCGCGTGCGGAACGTCCTTCAATCGCCGCATCAGCCATCTTCCCGAGAATCAGCTTGATCGCGCGGATCGCGTCGTCGTTGCTCGGAATGGGGTAGGAGACCGGATCCGGGTCGCAGTTGGTATCGACCAGCGAGACGATCGGGATGTTCAGGCGCGTGCACTCCGCCACGGCGATCGCTTCCTTTACGGTATCGATGATGAACACTGCGCTCGGGAGCCGCTCCATATGCTTGATGCCACCGAAGTAGCGGTTCATGCGCTCGATCTCGTTCGAGATATCGAGCTGCTCCTTCTTCGTCATGCGCGAAAAATCGCCTCGCTCAACGGAGCTCTCGAGGTTCGCCAGGTGCTTCACCCGGCTCTGAATGGTGCGAAAGTTCGTCAACGTTCCGCCGAGCCAGCGGTTGTTGACGAATGGCAGAGCGGCCCGCTCAGCTTCCATTTCGACCGTTTCGCGGGCCTGCTTTTTGGTGCCGATGAGCAGCACGTCTCCGCCGTTGGCAACAACATCACGCACGAAGTTGATGGCGCCGTCGAGGCGGGTGACGGTCTGCTGCAGGTCGATGATGTGGATGCCATTGCGCTCTGTGAAGATGAACTGGCGCATCTTCGGGTTCCAGCGGCGGGTCTGGTGGCCGAAGTGAACGCCCGCCTCCAGGAGCTGTTTCATGCTGACGGGGGTAACCAAGGGGGAGTCTCCAGCATGCGACGCCATAGATTTGACCCGAAGGCCCGACGTCGCCGAGTAACGCGTACGGAATCCAGAGTAGCGCCTCTCTCTCGTTCGAACCACCGAGTCGACCGAGTGCAGAGTGAGAAACGTCACCCTGACCGGATAGTCGCCGAATTGGCTCGGCAGTCGCGATAATCGAGCCACATGAATTCCCAAAGTCGGGACGATGTCCCCGGCACAGTCGCTGAGATCCTGCACCGGTTGCAGGCGACGCTCCCGGGCAATCTGAGTGCAATCGACCTCTTCGGTTCCGCGGCCGTTGGCGCGTTCGAAGACGAAGTGAGTGACCTCGACTTCTGCATAGTCACCAGCGCAGCGCTCAGTGACCCAGAGTTCGAGGCGCTTTCAGAGATGCACGTCGCCCTCACCCGCGACTTGCCGACATGGAAGGACCGCATCGAGGCGATCTACGTCGCGAGCGACGACCTGAGGTCGTTTCGGAGTCGCGCGCCGAGGCTCGCGGTGGTAAGCCCGGGCGAGCCGTTCCACTGGAGAGCGCCGGAACCCGGCCGGCTGATGAACTGGTATGACGTGCAGAAGAATGGCATGGCGCTCTTCGGGCCGCCGCCAGCGACGCTCTTCGAGCCAATCACTGAATCCGAGTTTGTGGCCTCGGCGCGGAGCGACCTGGCGCAATGGCCGCAGTGGTTTAAGGAGCTTCCACTGCGAACGGGAGCGCAGTCATACGTGGTGTTGACGATATGCCGCGCGCTGCATGCTTGCATGTTCGCCACGCAACTTTCGAAACGCGACGCCGGGCTCTGGGCAATGCGGGTCTTTCCAGAATGGTCCCCGCTCATCGAGAAGGCGCTCGAATGGCGCCAGACGGGCTCAGGGCGAATGCAGGCGGATGCAAACGAGGGCACGGTCGACCAGATTCGCGAGTTCGTGAGCTTTGCCAGTCGACTGGGAAGCTTAGCGATACCGGATTCGAGGGCTTAGCTAAGACCCTGCTGGGCGAGGAAGTCCAGGATGTCCTGGATGGTGTGAATATTCTCCGCGTCCTCGTCCCGGATTTCGAATTCGGCATCGCCCTGGAAGGCCTCTTCGATGGCGATCGTCAGATCCACGATGTCGAGTGAATCAGCGCGAAGGTCATCCACCAGGTTTGCCTCCGGGGTCACCTCATCGGCCTTGACTTTGAGTTGAGCGACTACGACATCCCGGACGCGTTCGAAGGTGGTGGCCATGAGGGAAATCTCCTGAGCGGTTGAGTTTGGTTCGGACTCCCGGCGGGCCCGGCGGTGGGGTTGCCCGATGCTACGTTAGGGCTGGTACTTGCGGAAGACCACACAGCCATTCTGCCCGCCAAAGCCGAATCCGTTTGCGGCGGCGGCGCGAACCGTCATCTTGCGAGCCTTGTTCGGCAAGTAGTCGAGATCGCACTCCGGGTCGGGCGTTTCGAGATTGATGGTGGGCGGGACGAGATTGTTGTAGATGGCGAGGACTGCGGCCGCGGCGCCAACCGCTCCGGCCGCGCCAAGCAGATGGCCGACCATGGACTTCGGCGAACTGATCGCCAGCTTCTGGGCGTGTTCGCCAAAGGCGAGTTTGATGGCGAGAGTTTCGGCGGCGTCGTTCAAGGGCGTACCGGTGCCGTGAGCGGCGATGTAGTCGATATCCGATGGCTGCATGCCGGAGGCGGCGAGCGCTTCGGTCATCGCTTCCTGGGCGCCAGTTCCGTCTTCCCGAGGGGCCGTGATGTGGAAGGCGTCGCAGCTCAGTCCGCCGCCCATCAGTTCGGCGTAGACCCGTGCTCCGCGAGCCATGGCGCGCGCCTCGGACTCGATCACGAGCACCACCGCGCCTTCGCCGAAGACGAAACCGTCGCGATTCAAGTCGAACGGACGGCTGGCCCCTGTGGGGTCTGCGTTGTTGCGGCTAAGTGCTCTCATGTTCGCCAGCGCCGCGATGGGCAGCGGGTGGAGCGCCGCTTCGGTGCCGCCAGCGAGGACAACATCCGAACGGCCGCTATCCAGAAGTTGTTTGGCCTCGATGAAGGAGTAGAGGCCGCTCGCGCATGCCGCCACGCTCGCCAGTGCTGGCCCGCGCAGGCCAAGGTTGATCGAGACCTGGCAGGCGCCCATGTTCGGCGCCATTACGGGGATAT
Organism: Tepidiformaceae bacterium; assembly: GCA_039919985.1. Classification (GTDB taxonomy): domain Bacteria; phylum Chloroflexota; class Dehalococcoidia; order Tepidiformales; family Tepidiformaceae; genus PNKC01. The sequence continues at coordinate 8,696 of JBDSEP010000089.1, forward strand.
AGAACGGACTGACGCGGTTCGGTCCGCGTTCCTTGAGGACGAGCATCTCTTCCATGGTGTCGATCGCGCCGCCGGCGCCCGTGGCGATGGCGGAGGCCGCCCTGCTGCGCTCGCCGTCCGAAAGCACGAGGCTTGCGTCGTCCGCCGCCAGCTGGGCAGCGGCCACCGCCAACTGCGCGAAGCGCGACATCCTGCGTGCACCCTTGGAATCCATGTACTTGCCGGGATCGAAGTCTTTCACTTCGGCGGCAATTTGCACTGGCAGATCGCTCGCGTCGAAGCGGGTGATCGGCGTGACGCCCGAAACGCCGGAGGTCAGGTTCTCCCAAAAATCATGGACGGACAGTCCGATGGGAGTGATAGCACCCACACCGGTCACCAGTGCTCGAGTCACGAATTGCTCCGCAGGGTTAAGTTGCCTCTCGGAAGATGAGGCACGAGTTGTGGCCACCAAGGCCGACCGAGGTTGAAACCGAGACTCTAACCCGCCTCTGGCGCGCAACGTTCGGGACGTAATCGAGGTCGCATTCCGGGTCGGGCGTCGTGTAGTTAATGGTCGGCGGCACTTTCTGATCGCGGATCGCCATGATACAGGCGAGCGCCTCCACGGAACCCGAGGCGCCCATGCAGTGCCCGGTAATCGGCTTGACGGAGCTGATGGTCGTCTTGTACGCGGCGTCCCCCATGATCTCTTTGAACACCATCGTCTCGACTGCGTCGTTTGAAGGCGTCGCGCTGCCATGTGGGTTGATGTAGTCGATCTCGGCGGGATCGATGGCCGCCTTCTTGACCGCCGCCTTCATCGCGCGCTTTAGTCCACGGCCAGTCTCGTGCAGGGAGATCATGTCGTACGCGTCGTTCGAAGTGCCGTAGCCGATAATCTCGCAGTAGATTTTCGCGCCGCGTGCCTTCGCGTGGTCGTACTCTTCGACGATCATCGCCGCGCCGCCTTCGCCCGCAATGAACCCGTCACGGTTGAGGTCGAACGGTTTCTGCGCCTGTTGCGGGTGTTCGTTGTCACCAGCCAGCGCGCGCATCGAGCACCAGGTCGCGTGGTAGATCGGCAGGAGCACGGCCTCGGAGCTGCCGGTAATCACGGCCGTCGCATCGCCGCGTCGCACCGTTTCGAAAGCCTCACCGATGGTCGCTCCGCCCGTTGCGCAGGCGCTCACCACCGCCATATTGGGGCCGCGCGCACCGGTGGCGATGGCGATATGGCCGCTGGCGGCGTCAGGGATAAAGTTCGCCACCAGAAACGGCGTGATCCTGCGGGGACCCTTCGTGTCCAAAACCTTCTGGTGCTCGATGATCATGTCAGTGCCGCCCGCTCCCGAGCTGAAGATCACCCCAATCGTGTCCGCGTTCTCTTCCGTTATCTCCAGCTTGCTATCCGCGAGCGCCTCCAGGGCTGCGCTCACGCCGAACGTCACACCGCGATTCATGTGGCGCTGCTGTTTGGCGTCCACTCGGTCACCCAGTTCGAAACCCTTGACCTCGGCCTGGATGCGTACGGGGTAGGGCTCGGGGTCGAAGAGCGTGATCGGGCCAATGCCGCTCCG
>JBDSEP010000091.1:0-2716 GCA_039919985.1 Tepidiformaceae bacterium
TGCCCGCAATCCTCGCTGAACGTCTCTTCGTCGTGACCTTCGATTGCCGCGGGATCGGCGCAAGCGAGCGGCGTGATGAGCCGTTCCTCCTGCAGGATGAAGTCGCGGATGTGGAGGCCGTCATGACTGCGGCGGGGCTCGACCAGGCGGCGGTTTATGGTCGATCACGCGGCGGAATGCTCGCCCAGCAATTCGCCCTCGATCACCCGGAGCGAGTCTCCGCGCTGCTCCTGAGCGGCACCAGCCATCGTGGACCGGGAGCCGTAGCATCCACCGAGCGCGTGAACTCCGCCATGGCAATTACTCCGGGGATGACGCTCGAGCAGATTTTCGCCACCCAGGATGAGGCGATGGCCGCTCCCGGCTGGCGAGAACGAGACCCCCAAGCGTTCGCTGCCTGCCTCGCCACCGATCTTGAATCGCCGCCCCGAAGGTTGGCGGTGGAGCGCCAGCGCGGCGCCATCGCCGAGTGGAGTAGCATCCAGCGCCTGCCAGAGATTACCGTCCCGACACTCGTCCTTTGTGGCGAGGACGATGGCATGGTGCCCCCGGAAAACAGCCGCCAGATCGCGACGCTCATCCCTGGCGCAAGGCTCGCGCTCATTCCAGAGTGCGGCCACCTGCCGATGCTCGAAAAGCCCGAAGCCGTGGCGCAGCTCGTCTTTCAGCACCTCGGCGTCTGATTATTTCGCCAGTTCGAGGTAGCGCCGTTTCATCCAGTCGCCCTTTGCCCGGTACTCCTCCGCCGTGGAAAGTGTGCCCTTGCGACCGGAAGAGCGCGCGTACGCAAGGTTGAGCGCGGCGTGATGGTTTTCGCCGGCGCCCTGGCGGCGAGAGCGCTCTTTTGCCGCCTTGTTCGTCCAGGATTTGCAGTACTCCACGGCGCCCTGCATCTCCGCGAGGAGGTCGACCACCTCCACCTGCGGCGCGCGGATGGCGTCTGAGTTCGCGGCTGGCGCGGGCACGCCGAACATTGTGAGTTGCTGGCCCTCAACGAACCGTCCCGTGTGGTCCAGGTAGGCGTCGCCCGCCTCCATCACGCCAACAATCTCCGGGCGCGCTCTCTCCTCATCCTCTGCGTCTGGTTCGCCCTTCGCGTCGTCCTGCTCCGGAACTTCGATCAGCGGCACCCCCTCCGCCCGGCGCGGGATGGATGCCGTCGGCACCTCGCGCTCCAGGTGTTCGATGATTGAGCCCAACCTTGGGTCGCGACCGATGAACACGTTGAGCAGGTTCTGCCGCGCGGGCAAGTTGTGGTTGAAGCGAAGTCCGCGGCCCAGCTGCTGGATCACCGGTTCTCGACTGAAGACCGCATCGAGCTTCAGGAGCACGCTCACTGTCGGCGCATCGAACCCTTCGCTCGCCTTCTTCACCTGGATCAGCACATCGTATTTCTTCGCGTGGAAGCCTGCCAGGCGGCGGGCGTTCTCCCCGTCGGCAATGTCGGCGCTGTGCACCACCACGCAACGCAGCGAGGAGTGCCACCGCCCGAACAGCCGGTAGAGGTGGTTCGCGTGCTCCGTCGTAGCGGCGAATACGAGACCCTGGTGTTGGCGCTTTGCCGCTGCGATCTTCGCCTGCAGCGTCGCTGCGAACTCCCGCACCAAGGGAGCGACATAATCCTCGTTCCAGCGCAACTGCTGCCGCACGCACTTCTGGTCAAAATCTGGCAGTTCCGCCATCTCCGAGGCGGTGAATTCGTACACCTCCCCGTCGGCGTTACGAAGTTCGACGGAGTAATCCTTCATCTGCATGTTCAGATGCTTGAGGATGCCGCCCTCCTTCCAGGCCTGGCGCATGGAGACTTCGAGGAGCGGGTCGATAACTAGCCTGCCATCCTCCGCATCGAGGTAGCGCACGCCAGCGATGGCGTCGCGGTCCAGCCGCACGGGCGTCGCTGATAGCAGAAGTCGGGATTCGACCGGCAGCGTGCCGAGCGCGGCCGCCCATGAGCCGCTCTCGCTCAGGTGGTGCGCCTCATCGCAGACCAGGTGCACCCGACGCTCCCGGCAGAGCGCTGCATAGATAGCTGGCGCGGCCACCACCTGCTGGTAGCTCGCCACGATGAAGTTCGCGCCGCTCGCCCGGATGCGGCCGGCAGTCGCGTTTTCGGCGAGGAGTTTTCGGATCGGGCGACCACTCCCCACCACAGCCAGCGCCTTCTCGATTCCCCCGTAGACCTGCGTCCGCAGCACGTCCGTGGGTGTCAGATAGAGGCAGGTGTCCGCCCCCAGCACGCCGGCGGCCACCTCGAACGAGCCGGTGCCGATAACCGTTTTGCCATACCCGACGGGGACAACCACGAGTTCCGCGCGCGATCCGCCACGCAGCGCCGCCGACCAACGGGAAAGTGCCTCAGCCTGGCCCGGGCGCAACTGCGCCAGGGTGGATTGAGTGCGCGATGGGAGGCGAATGAGGCTCAGGAGGGACTCCGGCGTGGGCTCTGCCCAGCCTACGATGGGCCGCCGACACTGTCAGGAGAACGGCTCCAACGAATCGTCATAGAGACCACCGCAAGACAGACTGGCGGCGTCCAGGCGCTTCGCGCGCCGTCGCTCGAATCGCGGACAGTCGACCCGCGGAATCCCTCTAGTCGATGGCGGCGAGCGGGATGAACGAGCGGTAGCGCAGCAGCGGCGTTGCCGAACCGGCCGAAGAAGGTGTCACTGGCGAATCCTTCGTCAGGAAATCGGCCGCCACCCAGCCTTCTCCGAGG
>JBDSEP010000175.1:0-5600 GCA_039919985.1 Tepidiformaceae bacterium
GCCGGAGGAGTATGTCCTTGCCGTTGTACAACTGCCGCCCCAGGTCCACTTCGGTGATCTCCGGAAAGGCGCCGGAGTTCCGCACGATCTGGTAGGACACCGGCATGAGACCGCCATGAGCAACAATCGGCAGAAAGTTGAGCAGAATCCCAGCGGCGATCAGCCACGCACCGATGTACCGCCGAAATCCCAGCGCGATCGCGATGAGCATTGGCGTCGTCACGAGGAAGATCGTCCGGCGCAGGCCCGCCTCTACTCCGTCCCGCTCGAGACTCGAAATCGCCAACTGCTGGCCAACGAGAATCGTGGCGGCGGCAAGCAACAGGAAAAGGTCGCGACGACCGTGTCCGGCTGCTCCGGCGTCTCGAACAGGGCTAAGTCTCCCGCTCAACGAACGTACCACGGTGTTGGCTACCAGGATTGAATGGGAGCGGCACCCGCCAAGACGACGGTGGCAAGGGCGGCGACAGCGATGAGCGTGGAAAAGATGCGAGTCATGGGGTTCTCCTCGGTGACCTCCCTTGGGAGGTCAGGGGAAGAGTAGCAACCGGGCTCTCACGAAGTTCTCACGAAATCCCATTTCCCGTGGCCTATCCCGCCTGACCGCCAGCTATCTGCGTACGTAGCCTCCGGAAGCGTTCGGGGAGTTCGCCGCCCACCTCTTCCCGGTAGATTCGCCGGTAGTCGTCCAGGAACTCGAGGGCCGCCGCCGGGTGGCCGGCCTTCGAACGATAGTCCGCGAATCGATAGGCGGCCTCTTCGTTCAACTGGTTCGACGTGAGCACACGCTGCATGCAGCCGGCGGCCGCTTCGTAGTCGCTTTGCGCGGCGTAGTAGCCGGCCAGCGTGGAGACTGCCTCGTCCGCGCGTTCGCTCACGCGATGCCGGACGGCGCTGGCCCACTCCGAGAAGAACGACTCGGCGAACGGCCCGCGATACGCTTCCATCGCGACTTCGTATGCCTTCGCCCTTTCCGCCGTCCCCTTCGTCAGCCCGTTCGCGCTCTTCAGCGCCTCTTCGAATCGCTCCACGTCCCAGTCGAAATCACCGGCAGGGTTCAACAGGTAGTTGCCATCCTGCTTGACCACGCTCTCCTGGTAGATGGCCCGCCGGACCCGGTAGAGGTTGCCGTGGAAGGCGCTGTTGCACTTCTCTGGGGAGAGGTCGGGATAGAGCTGCTCGACCGCGTCCTCCTTGCGGATGCCCCCGCGATTCGAGAGCAGGAGGAAGAAGAGCTCCTTGGCGCGCGCGCTGGACCACCCCTCGTCCGAGACCTGCCGCCCGCCCACCGCGACTGACACCGGCCCAAGGCTGCGCGCGACGACCGACGGGAAGCGGCTTGTGGCCGCTGCTAGTTCGTCCGAATCCGCGGCCAGCGCTCGCAGGGATTGCCGTTCCAGCATCTCTCGGAAGGCCGAGCCGGCGAAATTTCGGGAAGCCGCCCACTGCGCGAACATCGGGTGCTCCCGCAACAGGGGCTGGAGTGCGCTGGCCATCCATGGCTCTGTGACCAGGGCGTCCACCTCCCCGAGCGCTTCCTGCGCGTCCGCCCTGTGGCCAGCCCGAAAATGGCACATCGCGAGCCGATAGTGCGCTATCGAAAGCGAACCGCGGGCGTTCATAGTGGTAAACAGCTCGACTGCTGTCAGGCAGTTCGCCACCGCCTCCGCGTGGTTGCCCGCTGCGGAATCCACCGCGCCCTGCTGCAGCTTGCAGTAGGCGAGGTCGTACGAGTTCCCTGTGGTTACGGAGACAAGCAATGCCCGGCGGGAGAAGTAGTCTGCTTCCACCACATCGCCCTGGCAGAGTAAGGCCGCCGAAAGGCCCGCGATGGAGAGCGCCGCCAGTGTCTCGTCCGGAGCTTCTTCGGCGCAGATCTTGATCGCCGCTTCATAGCTAGCTTGCGCTTCCACGTAGTGACCGAGCGCGTGTTGCGCTTCAGCCAGCGATGCGGTGGCATACGCCGCGTTGCGCGAGTTCCCGCAGCGCAGACCTTCCTGGATCGCCTCATGCAGAACTTCGATCGCGCTCTCGAAGTCGCCCGCCTGGATATGCGCCATGCCGAGGTTGTTGAGCACCCAGCCAAGGTTCGAAGAGCGGCCCACCGTGCGCCAGCCAAGTGCCGCCTTCGTCAACGTGGAAACTGCGGCAGGGACGTCCCCTTTCATGGTGTAGAGCTGTCCCAGCGTTGAACGGGCCAGCAGCTCCAGCGGCTGAATGCCCCCCGCGACGCACTGCTCGATCGCCTGAGTGAGCAAGCGCTCTGCCTGTCCGAACTCGCGCGTCACGGAGAGGGCGATTTCGCCGAGATGGAAGGTCAGCTCGGCGGCCACCACGGGCGAGTCGAACGATTCCACGCGGCGCAGCTCGGCGGCCTCCGCCAGCACCTCGTCATACTTTCCGAGCAGTCGTAGCGAGCGCATACGGGCCAATTGGGCATGGACCCGCGGAGCCCCAGAGATGGAGGGGTCGCTAAGGATGGAAGTGGAATCGGCCAGTCCCTGGTGCGCGAGGTCCTTGTGAGCGAAGACCCGGGCGCGAATAGCCAGCAGCAGCGGACGCGTTTCGAGCATCTCCGGAGGCAGCTTCTCGAACGCGCGCCAGAGTAAGGAGAATGCGCCCTGGAGAATCAGCGGGGAGGCATGCTCTGCAATCAACTCGGCGAGCGTCTCGTGGAGGTCGGCGTCGCGCGCCAACTCGATAGCCTCGGGCAGATTGTTGCATTTGAGCGCTGTGTGGATGGCGTGGGCGATCGCCTCGCGGTACGCCTCCGGCGAGGTGGACTTGAAGATTCCGTGAAGCACGCCGCGCAACAGTGGATTCAGGCGGAGACTGTCGTCGTTCAAGGGCTCGCAGAGGAAATCGTGAGCATCCAGCCATTCCGCGAGTTCGTTCCAGGCCTGCGTTCCAACGATCCCGGGCGCCGAGGCCGGCTTAATGGTGGACGGCACCGAAAGCTTGAGCAGGTCAGGCTGAAGGTGCCCCGGCACCTCCTTCCAGATCTCTTCCTTCACGTACCGAACGAATGCTGCGCGAGTGCGGCGCGCGCGGAGCTTCCCAGCATCCCTTTCAGCGGCGAGCACAGACATTACGCCCACTGGCCAGCCCCCGGTCGCCTTCAGCAGCTCCTGCAGATTGACCCGACCGCCGGTTGCCGTGAGCGCCGCCTGAAGCTCCGTTTCGCTGAACGCCAGGTCGCTGGTCGATAGGATGAAGCAATCTCCCGTGGCCACGCGCTCATCGAGCGCTCCGCACTCCACCAGTTCGCGGCCGGAGAGCACCAGTTCCACTCCTTCGGACAGATTGTCGATCATCCAGCCGATGAGGTCCGCGCCCTGGCCACGGACTCCCACTTCGTGGATGTTGTCGATAATCAGCAGGATCGGGAGCTGAGAGTGGCCGGTTGCTTCGTGCACCGCGCCGCCTACGTATGCGGCAAGATCGCCTGGCCGACTGATGGACGAGGGTGGCGCGTACGGTTCGCCGTGGGAGAGCGCGCGCGCTACCTGCTCCGAGAACACTTCTGGGCTGGAGCTGGAAGCATCGAGCGAGACCCACGCCACCCAGTAGTTCTCGCTGAGCTCCGTTGCGAACGCCCCGAGAAGGGTGGTTTTGCCGTAGCCAGCTGGCGCCTGAAGGACCGTCAGCCCAGACCCAATGTTGCCGTGAAGCCGTCTAAGGAGCTCGGTCCGCGGTACCAACTGGGATCGCCTCCGCGGGTACGTATAGCAGTCCACTCGCCTGTCCTCCCGCCCATCGTTCGGCCACACCCGTTCGGACACTCGGTCGGGTGTAAGTCGTGGCATTGTACCTTCAGCCGAAGGGCTCCGCTAGGTGCAAAGCCGTGCTCCCGAGACGCTACTGCCCCGCGTGAAACACCTTCTCGCCCGCCCGCACGTGGACGTTCAGGCGGTTCTCCGAGGGCGGCAGCGGGCAGGACCAGCCATCGTTGTAGGCGCAGTAGGGGTTGTAGGCGTAGTTGAAATCCACCCGTAGTCGGCCGTCGTCGAGCTCTTCGGCCTCCACGTAACGACCCGCGCCGTACGTCTCTACCCCGCGGCCCGCGTCCTGGAACGGGAGGAACAGCGACCCGCTTCCCGGGTCCCGAAACACTGTGAGGTTCACGGCGCCACTCTCCAGTGGGATGCTGATTCGCGCCCAGCGGAGGTAGCTCGCCTCTTCTCCCGTGCTGGTCTGCATCTCGATCAGTTCCTGCTCCGCGAACGGCTCGGGGACCAACTCAAAGTCGTATTCCGAAGATTCCGCATAGTAGTTCAGCCCGCTGAACGCCCGCTTCTGCTCGGGTAGCAACGGGCTCTCCAGCGAGCTCCGGTAGAGCTCGTCCTTCCTGGCTCGGAAGTCGGTGAGGGCGGTCAACGCGGCCATTGGGGGATTGGCGTCTCCTGGTAGGGCGGTTCAGGAAAGTACTCCATCGCCTTCTGTACCATCCGCGCCTTCTCCGCTCCCCACAGCTTCCCGGTGATATAGAGCGCCATATCGATGCCGGAGGAGACTCCAGATGAGGTGATCACGCTGCCCTCATCCAACCAGCGCTCCTCCACCACCTGGACGGTGCCCAGTGCCCGTAGCCGCTCCATAGAGCCCCAATGGGTCGTGGCTCGCTTCCCTGTCAGCAATCCTGCCTGCTCCAGCACAAAGCTGCCGGTGCAGACCGAAGTCATCAACTCGGCCGAATGAGCTGCGTTCTTCAGATAGTTCAGCATCGCCGGATTCGCCGACTCTTTCCGCGTCCCCATCCCGCCTGGGACCACCACAATCTCTGCCCTCGGCGCTGATTCGAAAGAGTAGTCCGCGATGACACGCAGCCCTTTGGCGCAACGTACCTCCCCGCCGCGCTCCGAAACGAGGTACGCCGAGCAGGTCTCGGGAAAGAGCGCGGCGGCCATCGTGAACACCTCCCACGGCCCTACGAAGTCCAATTCCTCGGCCCCTTCGAAGGCGACGACGGCAACGGTTCGGGGCATGGCAACTCCTACGGGGCATAGCTGGTGGGTTTAAGTGGCGGATTGTAACCGCAGTGCAAAATCATAGCGCTCTCGGTAAGGATCAGCGTTTTCCCCGTTGACGTTGGCAGAAACGTGCGTGTTATGGTCATCCGACCGTCGCGCCCCCCGCGGATGAGGTTCAGATTGAAGCGTTTAACAATTTTCGTGGCCGGCGTGGCTCTCGTCGTCGCAGGCCTTGTCGGCTTCCTGCGGCCCGCATCCTCCGAAGCGGCCGCCGGCCCGTGCACCGTCACAGGCGCCGGGCTAGACGCGGAGGAGTCGGACTTCCTTGAGAGGCTCAAGCAGTGGCGTGCCGCGAACCTTGGCAACCCTGCTCCATTGGAGACCTCCGGTGCGCTCAACGCCGCAGCCGCATGGTTCGCTCAATGGCAGGTTGACCACGGCGGACCGGGTGGCCACTCCGATTCGTTCGGCCGAAATTGGGCGCAACGAGCGGCTGACTGTGGATACGACGCATATTTTTCGAACGGTACCGGCGAAGGCGTCTATGCCGTGTCGGCGAGTAGCCCACAATCCATTGGTCCAGCGCAGGCAATAGCGGGCATCACCTACGCTGGGAGCGGCGTGCGCATC